>JAUSJA010000031.1 GCA_030647905.1 Gemmatimonadaceae bacterium
GGAAAACCAAAGATGGTCGCGATGGTCGCTTGTATGAGGAAGATTCTGATCACCCTAAATGCAATGTTAAAAGCAAAAACGCGGTGGCAGGCTCAAACCACACCGGCCACCGCTTGACTTCTAACACAACTGCTTCGTGGCAAGTGCAGAGACATGGCTAAACTGACCCACTACCGGCGAGCTAAGACATGATAGCGTCCGAAATTACTCGACGACTTTCAACCTTACCTTCCGTTCAAAGTAGCTGCCGATCATGCCTTCCTTGGGTTTGCCTTTAACCGATTCGCCTTTGGTCAGCATCACCTGCAGCGTCAACTCGGCGTCCAGGGCGGCGTCGGAGGGGCGGACGGTCATGGACAGGGCCGTCAGGGCGGCGCCCTCGTATTGGTCGAGCTTGTCTCCGACGATGCGGCAGGCCATCGGCAAGTTCACGTCCCAGCCTGGCGCGAACTTGGATAGCGAGGCGCTGCCGATCGTTTTGGGATCAACGTAAAGCCACGCGTTGCGATACGGCACGGCCTGCGTATCGCCCGATGCGCGCCCGATGACGGTCAGCAATGTTCTGGCGACGCCGCGCTTGACCTCGATGAGGAAGCTGCCGTCGGGCTGCTTCAGGGACTTGTTCGTTTCCTTGTCGATCAAGTCAATGATAGTCCGCTGGTCGTCCTGCCACGGTCCGTTGTTGGCGTGACAAACCAGGCAGTTTTTGGCCTTGCCGAGAATTCCCACAGCGGGCGGGTACGCGAACACCTGTCGCGTTATCCCCGGCGCCGCGATGATCAGAGTGGCGAGAACGACAGTTGTAGTCTTCATCTCATCCTCCTTGACTTCATTTTATATTGTTACTGTTACTGATTCACCGACAGTGTGTCAATGATGCACCAGTGTTTGGCCTCCCGGATCACTCTGCCGCGGGTGAGGTAAGAGCTGGATGCATGCGTGGATCAGTCGGAGCTGTGGACCTGTTTGAGAAAAACATCCCAGATCAGCAAGCTAATTCCTTCACAAGGCTGATCACTGAGCAGCGGAAGTATGGGTCGGGTGCTGGCTGAAGCGTGGGGAACGACCGACTCGTTCGAAGCGTTGCTCATTGTAACGCGGTAGATGCCGCCCGAGCGTCCGCGTTTCGAGCCGCCTCAAACACCCTGTAGGCCAATTGGCCTCTTCTTCAAGTAGCAGGGGCGGGACTCGAACCCGCGACCCCGGCATTATGAGTGCCGTGCTCTAAACCGGCTGAGCTACCCTGCCGTTACAACATTCCGGAGACTCGTGATCACCGGATCCCATTCGTGCAAACGGCCGGCCCTCTCGGACCGGCCGCGCACGTTTCTCTCATGGCGGGGGCGGGATTTGAACCCGCGACCTTCGGGTTATGAGCCCGACGAGCTACCAGGCTGCTCCACCCCGCGATAGAAAGGGGAATTTAGAGCGCCGGAAAGCCAAGTCAAGGCGTGAAGGGCGTTCTATGAAGAGTCGGCGCGCTGTCTTTCTGTTCGCCGAGCCGGTAAAGAATTTCCTTGTCGCCTTTCACCATTCCGAATTGCTCGCGCGCGATTCTCTCCTGAGTCGCGGGATCTGTCCGGATGGCATGCGCCTCCCGCCGCAGCGAGTCAACCTCCCTGGCGAGTGAGTCCGTCTCAGCCGTGAGGCGCAGCTTGATCTGGCGTTGCCGCCAGAGATCCCGCGTGCTGTATTCCCCGCCCTGCAGCGCGAACAGCGCGGCGCCCAGGACGAGAATCCAGAAGACTACTCTGCCCGCCATCTCGCGTCAGAGTCCGTAGATCGATCCGCCCGGGTACTCGGCGGCCTCGCCGAGCTCTTCCTCTATTCGGAGCAGCTGGTTGTACTTCGCAACGCGATCGGTTCGGCTCGCCGAGCCCGTCTTGATCTGGCCGGCGCCCGTCGCCACGGCGAGGTCGGCGATGAAGGTGTCTTCGGTCTCACCCGAACGATGCGAGATGATGGACTGGTATCCGTTTCCGCGGGCCATCTCGATGGCTTCAAGTGTCTCGGTCAGCGTGCCGATCTGATTGAGCTTGATGAGGATCGCGTTGCCAACGTCCTCGCTGATCCCTCTCGCCAGACGCCTCGTATCAGTAACGAAGATATCGTCACCGACGAGCTGAAGACGATCGCCGAGCGCAGCTGTGAGCTTCGCCCAGCCATCCCAGTCATCCTCGGCGAGGCCATCCTCGATGGACACGATGGGATACTCTTCGATCCACGACGAATACAGCTCGATCATGCCATCGGCTGATCGAGTGCCCGCGCCGCTCTTCTTGAACGTGTAGCTCTTTCCCTCGTACAGCTCGGACGCGGCACAGTCAACCGCGATCGCGATCTGCGTGCCCGGCGCATATCCAGCGCTCTCGATCGCTTCGACGACGACCTTGAGCGCGTCTTCGTCGCTCGCCAGGTCCGGCGCGAAGCCTCCTTCATCACCTACGCCCGTGGAGAGCTTGCGCTTGACGAGCACCTTTTTCAGGGCGTGAAACACTTCCGTGCCCATGCGAAGCGCCTCAGCGAAGGTGTCGGCGCCGACGGGCACGATCATGTACTCCTGGAAGTCCACCGTGTTGGTAGCGTGCGCGCCGCCGTTGAGAATGTTCATCATCGGCACTGGGAGAGTGCGCGCCATCGGCCCGCCGAGGTAGCGGTACAGTGGCAGTCCGAGATCGTCGGCCGCTGCACGAGCGACAGCCATGGACACGGCGAGAATCGCGTTCGCGCCGAGCTTGCTCTTGTTCGGCGTACCGTCGAGCGCGATGAGCGTGCGATCAATCACGATCTGATCAACAGCCATCAATCCTTCGAGGGCGGGGGCAATGCGATCCTCGATGCTCTCTACGGCGAGCTGTACTCCCTTCCCCATATAGCGGTCGGCGTCGCCGTCGCGAAGCTCGAGGGCCTCGTGCTCGCCGGTAGATGCGCCGCTCGGTACCGCGGCTCTCCCCATCGCGCCGCTCGCCAGCATGACGTCGGCCTCGACGGTTGGATTGCCCCTGCTGTCCAGTATCTCACGTGCCCGAATGCCTGTAATGGTCGACATTTCTCTTGTTCAGTCGGTGATTAGCGGTGAAGAAGCAGCCGGCGCAGCGGATACCGCGATCTGTGGCGGACTCTCGACTCCGTAGTATGAGGCCAGTGCCTGTGCGATGCGGGATCTGACTTCAACCGCGAGCCGGTCACGGTCGTCGTAGCCAAATCCTTCCACATCCACCGGCTCGAGCAAATGTACATCCACCCGCCCGGGACGCACCAACAGCGAGCGCTTGGCGATGACTTCGCGTGAGCCGTGGATCAGCACGGGAACGACCGGCGCGCCGGCGGCTATCGCCAGAACGAAGGGTCCCTTCTTGAATGGCCGCAGCGGGTAGTCGAATCCGCGCGTCCCCTCGGGGAAGACGATTACGGAGTTGCCGTCCCGGATGCGCCGCGCGGCTTCGTCGTAAGCACCGAATGCGGCCTTGCGGTTCTGCCGCTCGATGGGAACCATCCCGACAGCCCGCATCGCCGGCCCGAAAACCGGGAGGCTGAACAGCTCCGCCTTGGCGATGAACTTGGCGCGAGGAAGAAAGCACGCCAGCGCGGGAACGTCGTACCAGCTCATGTGGTTGGCGACGAAGATGTGCGGGCGCCCATCACCCGCGCGCTCCGGGTGGTGCACGACGACCCGCACACCGGTCATCGTCAGGACGACCTTCGACCAGAGGCGTGGCAGCACGTCGTAAGCCGACCCGGCGCGATCCTGCACGTGCAGCAATGACGCGACGATGCACGCGCCTCCGATGATGAACGTCGCGACGGGCGCGACGATCACCAGGCTTATGGTTGCGAGAATTGCGAGGAGGATCACGGGAGAATGACGGCGTTGCGAGCTGAACGGCGGGCGGGAGTGTCTGACATCACTGCTTGAAATGAAGATAGCCGGGAGGCGCCTCGACGTGCTCGCCGCCGAGGGTGAGCGAGACGCCCGGAGATCCATCGCCGACCAGCCCGATCTCCGTCAGAGGCACGCCGAAGAGTGATTCGAACGCCGCCGTGTCGAAATCCACGGGAGAAGTGACAATCAACTCGTACTCTTCCCCGCTCCTCAGGGCGTCCGAGGGCGATACGCCATCAACGAGAGGAACACGCTCGAGCTCGACGTGAATTCCTGCACCGCTCGCGGCCGCGACATGACCCAGATCGCCGGCGAGACCGTCGGATATATCGATCGCCGCCGTTGCGCCGTGGCCGGCGAGCCAGACGGCTTCCCTGATGCGAGCCACGGGACGCGCGAACCGGTCCCGGTGCAGCGCCCTGGGCTCTCGCCCCAATTCGAGCGATCTCAGCGCGGCTCCAGGCCCGCCCAGTCGTCCCGTCAGGTACACCTTGTCGCCGGGACGCGCACCGGACCTGAAGAGCGGCGCGTGGGCGGTGCCAAGCACGGTGAACGTGAGCGACAGCTCAGTGCCGCCACTCATGTCGCCGCCGAGTATCGGCGCATTGGCGCTCGCGGCAGCGTCGCCAATCCCATCGGCGATCGAATCCATGCTTTCGCGCCAGTGGCCGGGGATCGTGAGCGCCGCAAGAATGCCGAGCGGGCGTGCACCCATGGCGGCAAGATCACTGAGCGCGGCAGTCGCGGCGCGATACCCGATCTCTTCCGGCGTCAGCCAATCCTTGCGGAAGTGAACATTCTCGACGGAAGTGTCCGTGCTGACGACCAGCAGCCGCTCGCCTGGACCGGTGATGACGGCTGCGTCGTCGCCGACGCGTCGCGCGCGCGGGCCCCAACGCTCGAGCATGCGACGGATCATGTCGAACTCCGCGCCGGTCCCGAGCGGCGTGTGCGGTGGGAACCGGTTTTCCCGGGGCGTCCGTATCTCGATCGCGCGCCGGCGACGCGGATCGTCCGCTGTCACGAGTGTCTCTCGAGTACCGTGAGGACGCCCGGTCGGAGAGACGTTGGGTTTTCGTTCCAGGCCTCCGGCATGGCGCGCAGAATGTCGTCGAGTGTCGTGCCCCGCACGTAGCCGCAAATCTCGGCGGCGCGCCCGTGAACGAAAGCGGCGCACGCCGCGGCTTCCGCGGCGCGGTCATCAGCGGGGGCAACAGCGGGGGCAACAGCGTTCGGCAAATCGGAATCGGCCGCCATTTGAGCCAGAAGGGTACCGACCATCCCGGTGAGTACGTCCCCGCTCCCGCCGGTGGCAAGAGCCGCGGTGCCGCTGGCGCTGACGTACCGGCGCCCCGACGGAGAGAATACGACAGTGGGCGTGCCTTTGAGAAGCACCGCCGCGCCCAGTGTCGCGGCCAGCTCCAATCCGATGTCGAATCTGCGCGCAACGACGTCAGCCGTGGGAATTCCGAGCAGTCTGCCGAGCTCCGCCGGATGCGGTGTGATCACCGCGGGCCGTCCGGCAACCAGCTTGGCAAGCGAGCGCACGTCACCCGCAAAAACGTTGAGCGCATCGGCGTCGAGAACCACCGGGCCTCTCCAGGCGAGCAGGATTCGTTCGACCAGGTCGCGCGTTGCGGCGGATTGCCCGAGCCCCGGACCGATTGCCATCGCGTCGCAGCTCCGCACCGCGTCATCGAGCTCGGATGCGGACGTCGGCCACGTCTGCACGATTGCCGCCGGAAGGCCGGCGTGAACGGCGATGACGCTTTCGGGAGCGGTGACGATTCGCAGCAGCCCTATTCCAGATCTCAGCGCTCCCTCGCCTGAGAGAATCGCGGCGCCCGCCATTCCTTTTCCACCGCCGACGACGCTCAAGCGCTGGCGTGTTCCCTTATTCGCTGAAACGGGTATTGGCGGAACGCGCAGGTGCACCCATCGGGCGTCCACAAGCAGCGGAAGCGCCGACATCGTCTCGTTCTCGACGAGGCCAATGTCCACGACTATGACCTCGCCGCAGACTTCGCGCGCAATGAGATGTCCGCGCTTGGCGGTGCCGAACGAGATTGACGCGTCAGCGCGGACACATCGCTCGTGCGCGCCGGTCGTGGAGTCGAGGCCGCTCGGAAGATCGAGCGCGATGACCTTCGCTCCGGAGACACGGCGTGCCTCGATATCCTCGATAGCGTCTGCAACGACCCCTCGCGGAACGCCCGAGGCGCCGGTACCGAGCAACGCATCCACGATCACCGAATCGCCCTGCGGCGGGTCACCCATCGTGACGGTGCCGCTGCTGATGGCCGCATCACGCGCCTCGCGCGCTTCGGGAGTACGCGGAGATCCGGCTTCGGTCACGCGCACCCGAACTCCCCGTCGGGCGAGAGATCCGGCGACCACCCAGCCGTCCCCGCCATTGTTGCCGCTGCCGGTGAATATCGCTACGCCGCCACGGATCTCATCGGCGAATTTCGCCGCAATCTCGGCGGCTGCTGCTTCGCCCGCGCGGTGCATGAGCTCAGCCGATGACGTGCCCCGCGCAATCGTCGCGCTCTCGCATGCTACCGTCTCGCCAGCGCTGGCGACGCGCACTTCCATCGTCACGCGCGCCGGTCAGGCGTAATGCCCGGAATTCCAGGGATAGTCGCGCTCGAACGCGTCCTCGAAGTCGAAAAGATCCGCGAACTCGTCCCGCGTATCGTTCGGCTGCTTCACGAGAAACCCGAGGTCCACCAGCGTGAACACGATCTCTCCAAGGTCCGACGTGGCGCGGACTCCCCACCGCTCGAGGACCACCCGGCTCATCAGCCCGAATCGCTCGAGCGCCAGCGCGCGGCACGACAAGACGAGCTCGGCCGCGTGGATGTGCCGCCGCGCTTCCAGCCGCGACTGCGAATACTCGAGCGCCGCGAGGACAAACAGATACGCCTGCTCGTCGTATCGGGACTCGCGCAGGCGAATCCTGTCCATCACTCCGTCACGGAAGGCCAGCTCAGGCACCGATCTCCGACCCCCGTGATCCAAATGCGTTGGGATAGAGCGGGAACCGCGACGTCAGGTCGCGCACCTCATCTCCAACCGCGCCGGCGATTGAAGCGTCGTCGGGCGCCAGGAGAATTCTGTCAATGAAGCCCGCGATCTGCCGCATCTCGGCCTCCTTCATTCCGCGCGTCGTGACCGCCGGCGTACCGATGCGGATGCCGCTCGTCACGAACGGCGACTGCGTCTCCTTCGGTACGGTGTTCTTGTTCACCGTGATCGAGGCGATGTCGAGCGCTTTTTCGGCGACCTTGCCAGTGAGTGCCTTGTTGCGAAGATCCACGAGCATGAGGTGGTTGTCGGTGCCGCCAGACACGATGTCGAATCCCGATTCCGACAGCGCACCCGCAAGCGCCTGCGCGTTGGCGATGATCTGCCGGCAGTAATCCGTGAAGGACGGGTCGAGATTCTCCTTCAGCGCCACCGCCTTCGCCGCGATCACATGTTCCAGCGGCCCGCCCTGCGTGCCGGGGAACATCGCCTTGTCAATCACCTTCGCGTGCTCCGCCTTGCACAGGATCAACCCGCCGCGCGGACCACGCAGGGTCTTGTGCGTCGTCGTCGTGACGGCATCGGCGTGCGGCACCGGCGACGGATGAAATCCCGTCGCCACAAGGCCGGCGATGTGCGCCATGTCCACGACGAACTTCGCGCCGATCTCCCGCGCAACCTCGGCGAACGGCTCGAACTCGATGATCCGCGCATACGCGCTCGCGCCGGCGATGATCATCTTCGGCCGCTCGCGTCGCGCGATCTCGCGCATCGCGTCGTAGTCTATGCGCCCGTCGTCGCCGACGCCGTAGTGGATCGCGTGGTACAGCAGTCCGGAGAAATTCACCGGCGAGCCGTGCGTAAGGTGCCCACCCTGCGAAAGGTCGAGGCCCAGCACGGTGTCACCGGGCTTGAGAAACGCGAGGTACACCGCGGCGTTCGCCTGCGCGCCGGAGTGCGGCTGCACGTTGGCGTGATCGGCGGAGAAAAGCTGCTTCGCCCGGTCAATCGCCAGCTGCTCCACCTGATCCACGAATTCACAGCCGCCGTAGTAGCGCTTGCCGGGCAATCCTTCCGCGTACTTGTTGGTGAGCGGAGTACCCATCGCCTCGAGCACCGCTTCGGAAACGAAGTTCTCGCTTGCGATCAGCTCTATTCCATGGCGCTGGCGGTCCACCTCGCGGCGGATTATCGCCGCGACTTCGGGATCGTATTCCGAAAGCATGGGCATCTGCGCACGCTCGGCGACTTCAGTTTGCTGCATCACCGTCTCCCTGTCCCGTTCCAGCGTTCTCATCTGCATCAATCTTGTCCACACGCCGCGCGTGTCTCCCGCCCTCGAAGCCGGTCTCCAGCCATCGGTTCATGATCTCCACCGCCTCGACATCGGAGACGAACCTGGCGGGCACGACGAGTACATTCGAATCGTTGTGCCGGCGTGACAGCTCGGCGATCTCCGGCATCCATGAAAGTGCGGCGCGCACGTGCGGATAGCGATTGGCGACGATGTCCACCCCGACGCCGCTTCCGCACAGCAGAATGCCTCGCTTCGCCCGGCCTGTCGAGACCTCGCGCGCGAGCGGATGCGCAAAATCCGGATAGTCGGTGGGCGCGTCCGAGGTGGCGCCGAGATCCCGCACCGCGAAACCCTTCCGCTCCAACTCCGCCGAGAGCTTCTGCTTCAGCTCGAAGCCGGCGTGATCCGACGCGATCGGAATGGTCTCGCGGGCATTCGTGCTCACCGCGACGGCTTCCATTTCTTCTCCACCGACTGCAGCCGGCGCTCGGCCAGCCGGTCGGCCGCCTCGTACGACGGAATGCCCTCTGCCTTCGCGATGTCGAAGACGCTCAGTACGGTATCATAGATCTCATCCGCCTTTCGGAGGGCGCGCTGAGCATCCCAGCCAGCGACCTCGCCAAAGACGTTGATCACACCGCCGGCGTTGGCGACGTAGTCTGGCGTGTACTGCATCCCCATCTGCTCCAGCTCGTCGCCGTGGCGCGGCTCGAGAAGCTGATTGTTCGCTCCGCCGGAGATCACTTCGACCTTCAGCCTGGGCAGCGTCTCGTCATTGATGATTCCGCCGAGCGCACACGGGGCGAAGATATCCGCCTTGGCAGTATAGATGGCGTCGCCCTCAACCACCGTCGCGCCGGTCTCGCGGGCAACGCGCGTCGCGCGCTCGGGATCCATGTCCGATACGATCAGTGTCGCCCCGGCCTCGTGCAGCTCCTTCGCCAGATTGCGTCCGACGTTACCGCATCCCTGAATAGTCACGACCTTGCCGGTGAGATCGTCGGACCCCCACCGATTCTTCGCCGCCGCCTGCACTGCGCGGAACACGCCGTGAGCGGTAACAGGGGACGGATCTCCCGACTTCTCCTTCAGCCCGGCGACATGGTCCGTCTCCATATGGACATAGTCCATGTCAGCCGTGCCGGTGCCGACGTCCTCGGCGGTGATGTATCGTCCGCCGAGACTCTCCACGAATCGTCCGTGGGCGCGGAAGATCGCTTCGCGATCCTTGATGCGGTTGTCGCCGATGATCACCGATTTTCCACCGCCGAGATCGAGCCCTGCGACAGCGTTCTTGTACGTCATCCCTCGCGACAGGCGCAGGGCGTCAGTAACGGCCGCTTCGTCCGAGTCGTATTGCCAGAAGCGCGTGCCCCCGAGTGCCGGTCCGAGGGCGGTGCTGTGCACGGCAATGATGCCGCGGTATCCGCAGGACGGGTCGCTGGCCAGGACTACTTCCTCGTGCCCCATCTCGGCCAGTCTATCAAAGAATTCCATTGATGTAGTTGCAGTTGTTGGAAGATTGCGAGCTGCTGGTACTACTCGTGCGAATACTGCTCGCGCGCGATCACGATACGCTGGATCTCGGACGTGCCTTCGTAAATCTCGGTGACTTTCGCATCCCGGAACAGGCGCTCGACCGGATAATCCTTGACGTATCCGTACCCGCCGAAGATCTGAACCGCCTGATTGGTTGCGAACATCGCCGTTTCACTGGCGAAGAGCTTGGCCATTGACGTCGCCTGCTTGACGTTCTCGCCCCTGTCCTTGGCCCGCGCGGCGGCATGCAGCAGAGTGCGCGAGGCGGCGATGCGGGTGGCCATATCGGCGAGCTTGAACTGGATCGCCTGGAATTCACGGATGTGCGTTCCGAACTGCATGCGCTCGCCGGCGTACGCCGTCGCCGCCTCGAGCGCAGCGCGCGCAATGCCCACTGACTGTGCCGCGATTCCGAGCCGGCCATTCTCGAGTGACTGCATGGCGTAAACGAATCCCATGTGCGGCTCGCCGAGGAGATTGGCGCCCGGTACGCGCATGTTGTCGAACATCAGCTGGACCGTGGGAGATGAACGGAGTCCCAGCTTGTCTTCCTTTTTCCCGACGTGGAATCCGGGCAGATCGGGGGTGACGATGAAGGTCCCGATTCCGCGCGCGCCCTTTCGCTCGGCGGCGGTGTCGGTGCGGGCCATGGCGAGAATCACTCCCGCATGGCTGCCGCTGGTGACCCAGCTCTTGGTGCCGTTGAGAATCCAGTCGTCGCCGTCACGCACTGCCTGCGCAGTGAGCGACGCGGCATCCGAGCCCGCCTCGGGCTCGGAGAGCGCGAACGCGCCCAGCAGCTCACCGCGTGCCATCGGCTTGAGAAAACGCCCCTTTTGCTCGTCGTTCCCGAAACGCAGGATCATCTGCGTCGGAAGCGAATTGTGGACGCTCATCATCACCGCCGCCGATGCATCCACGACTGCAATCTCCTCGAGCGCGATGAGGTAAGTGGATGTGTCCAGGCCGAGCCCTTCGTATTCCTCGGGGATGAGCATCCCGAGAAATCCGAGGTCGCCCATCTTCTTCACGAGCGACGGCTCGAAGTGAGCTTTCTCGTCCCATTCGGCGATGAACGGCGCGATCTCCTGAAGCGCGAACTCGCGCGCCATGTCACGGATCCCGCGCTGCTCCTCGGTGAGGCCGAGCAGATCGGACTTCACTTTGCGTAAGTGTAAAAACCGCGGCCGGTCTTCCGTCCGAGCCAGCCCGCGGCGACGTACTTCTTCAGCAATGGACAGGGCCGGTACTTCGGATCGCCGAGCCCGTCGCGAAGCACCTCGAGGATCGCGACGCACGTGTCGAGTCCGATCAGGTCGGCGAGAGCCAGCGGGCCCATCGGATGATTCATCCCGAGCTGCATCACCTGGTCAATAGCTTCGGGCTTGCCGACGCCTTCCATCACGCAGTACACCGCCTCGTTGATCATCGGCATCAGCACACGATTCGAGACAAAACCGGGGAAGTCGTTGACCTCGACGGGGGTCTTGCCAAGCTGCGTGCTGAGGTCAATCACCTTGTTCGTCGTCTCGTCTGACGTCGCAAGGCCGCGAATGATCTCGACGAGCTTCATCACCGGGACCGGGTTCATGAAGTGCATTCCGACGACCTTCGCGGGGCGCTTCGTCTTCGCGGCAATCTCGGTGATGGAGATCGAGCTCGTGTTCGTCGCGAGGATCGCATCGGGATTCACGATCCGATCGAGATCGCTGAAGATCCGGAACTTGAGATCGGTGTTCTCGGTCGCGGCTTCGACGACGAGCGTGGCGTCGGCTGCCGCGTCGAGTGTCGGCTCCAGCGATATCAGACCCAGAGTCTCTTCCCGCTGCTTCTCCTGCAATGTGCCTTTCTTCACCTGGCGGTCGAGATTCTTCTCGATCGTTGCGATGCCCTTCTCGAGCGCGTCGCTCGATACGTCAATCATCGTCACCGGAAATCCGGACTGCGCGAATACGTGCGCGATCCCATTTCCCATCTGACCCGCGCCGATCACCGCGATCTTCTCTGCCATTCTATGACTCCATGCGGCGCAACGGCCGCGCGTGCAGGTAGATCAACACCAGGAACATCCCGACCGCCGCGGCGAAGCCTCCTTCAGGGCCCCATCCTCCACCCGTCAGCCAGTCCGGACCGGCATCCACTACGCGATAATCCGGCGTGCTCACCGGAAGACCGCTGACCGGAGAATGCAGAGCTGCGGCCATGAACCAGTTCCAGACAAAATGCGCCATCGTCGCGGCGTACAGACTGCGCGTCGCGAGAAAGACCGATCCGAGGAAGAAACCCGCGAGCATCACGATCACGATGGATTGCCCGTCCGCGCCCGGATTCGAAATGTGCAGCAATCCGAAAACTATGCTCGTGGAGATCAGCGTCCAACGCGATCCCACTGCTTCGCGAAACACAGCGAAGATGTATCCGCGGAGCAGCAGCTCCTCACCGAATGCCGCGGGCAGGAGGCTGGCAAAGCTGATGCCCGCCGCGGCCCACCAGCTTCCCGGCGTGGATGGCACGGAGCGGAGCTCGCCGAGGACGAGCAGAATCACCGACGGCACCGCGATCGGAAGCAGTCCCAGGATGGATCCTGAGGCCAGTGCAGCCGGCCGCGCGGCCACGAGATCCAGTCCCACGAAATCCCACGACTGTCCCTCGACCCACTTCAGCATCACGAGCGTCGCGATCACCAGACCGAGTAGCACGCCCCACTCCGACACGAGCGGCCGGTACCCAAGCCCCGAGACGATTCCGTCCACCGCACTCTCGATCCACTCGGAAAGGACGAGCGCGACAAACAGGACTATCAGGAACAGGGCAATGCGCCACGGAGCGCGCAGACGGCGCTCCGGCGTGAAGAGCAGGTCCGCGGGAGTCAACTCCGATCAGGCGACGCTTTCGACGCTCAGCGCGACGGCGTCGCCGCCGCCGAGGCAGAGCGTCGCCAGGCCCGTGCGCGCACCGCGGTCCTTCATCGCGTAGAGCAGAGTCGTGAGCACGCGCGCACCGCTGGCGCCGATCGGATGCCCGAGGGCGATCGCGCCGCCGTTCACGTTGACGCGGCTCCAGTCCCACCCCAGCCCTTCGCCATCCGCGATGGCCTGCGACGCGAACGCTTCGTTGGCTTCGATCAGATCGTAGTCGCCGATCTTCGCGCCGGAGAGCTTCATCAGGTTCTGCACGGCGAAGATCGGTGCGAAGAACAGCTCATGCGGCTCGGTGCCGCCGGTGGCGTAGCCGGTGACGCGGGCCATGATGCTCAGGCCATTTTTCTCAGCGTACTCCTCCGACACGACGACGAGAGCCGATGCGCCGTCGTTGAGCGATGACGCGTTGCCGGCCGTCACCGAGAGATCGCTGGTATCTCCCTTTCCGGGAAACGCCGGCTTGAGCTTTGTGAGGCCCTCCGCCGTCGTGTCCTTGCGCGGCCCTTCGTCGGTATCCACGACAGTCGTTCCCTTGCGGCCGGCAATCTCCACGGGCACGATCTCGTCGCGGAACCGTCCGGCCTCGATCGCCAAAATCGCCTTGGCATGCGACTGTGCGGCGAACTCGTCCTGCCGCTCGCGGCTCACCTGACCCTTGCTTGCCGTGTGCTCCGCGTGCGCGCCCATGTGGACGTCACATGCAGCGCACCAGAGACCGTCCTTGATCATGCCGTCCACGATCTTCTGGTCGCCGAGCTTCACGCCGTTCCGCATACCATAGATGTAGTACGGCGCGTTGGACATGGATTCCTGGCCGCCGGCAACGACCACCTGCTTGTCGCCTGCCTTGATGGACTGCGCCGCGAGCATCACGGCCTTGAGGCCCGAACCGCAGACCTTGTTGATCGTGAGAGCGGAGACGGTCGCCGGTACGCCGGCCTTGAGAGCGGCCTGACGCGCGGGAGCCTGGCCAGTGCCGCCCTGGAGGACCTGGCCCATGATGACTTCCTCGATCGCGTTGGCATCTATTCCGGCTCGCTTTACGGCTTCGCGAATGGCTATTGCGCCGAGCTCGGGGGCTGTCAGGGAGGAGAGACCGCCGAGGAACTTGCCGATTGGCGTTCTGGTGGCGGAGACGATGACGGGGGTGCGGGATTTATCTGGCATTGAGTTCTGATTCGGGTTTGGCGACACCTAAAAATAATCCGAAGCGGAGGGCGGGGCGCGCTGGCTGGGTCAGAGTGGGACTGCCGATGAACTGACAGGTACCGGGTTCCAGAGGCACAGCTGACAGTTTGGCAGGTGTTCATCGCCGATCGCGGGCATTCGCTGGCGAGGCGTGTTAACGGTGCGACTGGCAGCAGGGTGATGCGGCACTTGTGCCCGCCTAAGGCGTTCGTACTTCGTGTCCGACTACCGCAAACTGAAGGTCTGGAGGTACGCAGGATGCTTCAGGGCCTGATCAATAGAATCAGCCTCGAATGAGGCCAGACGAGTCGTCCGCGCCGAGATCACCTCAATAGCTGTCAGCTATGCCTCTGGAACCTGGTGCCTGTCAGTACTCGGCCGCTCGTTCCCAATGTTCCAGGGGCCCCCGAATCCTGCGCCCTACGGCTGCAACGCTCGCGACGTGATCTGGCCTTCGACCATCGCCACGAAATCGGCGACCGGCATCACTTCCTGCTTTTTCCCCACCCCGCGCACTCTGAGCGCAAGCGAGTCGCTCTCCGTCTCGCGCTTCCCGACGATCGCCATGTACGGAATCTTGAGCGTCTCCGCCTCACGGATCCTGTAGTTCAGCGTCTCCGAGCGATCGTCCAGGTGCACCCGCGCGCCGCGCGCCTTGAGGCGCTCGGCCACTGACCGCGCGGCATCCGCGAAATCGTCGGCGATCGGAATCACGCGCACCTGCTCCGGCGCAAGCCACAACGGAAATGCACCGGCGTAGTGCTCGACCAGTCCGCCTACGAACCGCTCCATGGATCCGACGAGCACGCGGTGCAGCATGATCGGCCTGTGCGGCGAGTTGTCCGCACCAGTGTACTCGAGGTCGAATCGCTCCGGCAGATTGAAGTCCAGCTGCACCGTCGGGCCCTGCCACTTGCGGCCGATCGCGTCAATGAGTTTGAAGTCGAGCTTGGGCCCGTAGAACGCGCCGCCGCCGGCATCTATCGAATACTCCTGACCACGGCGCGTGAGCACCTCCGCCAGCGTAGCCTCGGCGCTCGCCCACAGCTCCGGCGAGCCAAGTGCCTTCTCCGGGCGCGTCGCAAGCTCGATCGTGTACGGATAGCCGAATGTGCCGAGCATCTCGTGAACGAGGTCGAGGAGGCGCTCGATCTCCGACGGCACCTGCTCCTGCGTACAGAAAACGTGAGCATCGTCCTGCGTGAAGCCGCGCACGCGCAGCATGCCGTGCAGCACGCCGCTTCTCTCGTAGCGATAGACAGTCCCGAATTCCGCGTAGCGGATCGGAAGGTCCCGGTACGAGCGCGCTCGCGACTGGAAGATGCAGATATGCCCGGGGCAGTTCATCGGTTTCGGCCTGTATGCCGCGCCCTCCACTTCCATCGCGCCGAACATGCTCTCGCGGAAGTTCTCGAGGTGTCCCGAGATCTGAAACAGTCGCTCGCTGGCGATGTGAGGCGTATAGACCAGCTCGTATCCGTGGCGGAGAATGAGATCGCGCTCATAGTTCTCGATCTCGTTGCGCACGATCGCGCCGCGCGGATGCCAGAGGATCAGCCCCGGTCCCACGCGCTGGTCAGTGGAGTAGAGATCGAGTTGCTGCCCCAAAGCGCGATGATCGCGCCGCTTCGCTTCCTCGAGGCGGTGCAGGTACGCGTCCAGGTCCTCCTTGCTGAACCACGCCGTGGCGTAGATCCGCTGGAGCATCTGCCGCTTCTCGTCGCCGCGCCAGTAGGCGCCCGCCGTGTGGAGCAGCTTGAAGTGCTTCAGGAACGAAGTGTCGGGAATGTGCGGGCCGCGGCACAGATCAATGAACGGACCGTCCGTGTAGGTCGAGATGATCTCGTCTTCGCTGAACTCCGAGAGGCGTTCGAGCTTGAGGGGGTCGTCGGAGAACTTCTCGCGCGCCTCGCTCTGATTCACCTCGGCCCGAATGAACGGATACTTCTCCGCGATGACTTTTCGCATCTCGGCCTCGAAGCGCTCGAGGTCCTCCGGCGTGAACGGTTCGGCAACCTCGAAGTCGTAGTAGAAGCCGTCCTCGATGGAGGGCCCGAATCCGATTTTCGCGTCTGGCCGGAGACGCCGGACCGCTGTTGCCAGGATGTGCGCGCTGGAGTGGCGAAGGACGTCGAGGGCTTTGGCATCCCTGGCCGTGAGGACGCGGAAAGGGCCACCCCGGCGGAGCGGCGTGACGAGGTCCTGCACTTCGCCGTCCACCTCGACGGCCAGCGCGTCCCTCAGCAACCGCTGGCCGATGGAGCCCACCACATCGCGCGGCAAAGTGCCCTCCTCGACCTGCCGTGTCGCGCCGTCGGGGAGGGTGAGTGTCAGCATTTCAGACATCAGGTTTCCAGTGCCGCAGATGGCCTTTAACTTGCTCCCGCGTAAGCTATCGTTTGAGGATACCCTTCGCCACAGGTTCGAATACATGTCTCCATTCAGATATCGCGATGAAGAGTCCCGCTCCACGAGCGCGCTATACGTCGCGCTCGGCGCTCTGGCGGGCTTTGCCGCAGGGGTCGTAGTCGCTCAGCAGTACGGCGGCATTTCCGGGCTGACCGCGAAGATCCGCGACCGCCTCGGCAGCGTCAGGCGTGGCGCCGGGGACGACGATGAGCAACAGCTGGGCGCCCACGCTCACGATCATCGGTACGAGGACGAGGACGAGGACGGGGACGATGACGATGAATACGAAGACGAGGGCGACGGCGAGCCGCTCGATGCGACGGAAGAGCTGGAGGAACGCGTGCTGGAGGCGTTCCGCAACGATCCGATCCTGAGCGAGCGCGCGATAGACATTGGCGCGATTGATGAGGGCATTGTCGAGTTGACGGGCTGGGTCAATGCAGACGACGAATCGCAGCAGGCCGTCGTCATCGCGCGGGGGGTGCCGGGTGTCGAGACTGTCGTGAATCGTCTCGCAGTGCGTGCGGACGAGGATCTCTTCGACGAGCTCGCCGATCGCTACGATGATGGCGATCCGTCGCTGACCGAAGGCCAATGGGAGGGACAGAGCATCGGCACCGGCCGCAGACGCCAGGGTACGTCGGCCGAACCGGACCGCCATGAAGACCCGCGACCCGGTCTCGAGGAAAAAGTGCTCGACCGCGTTTACCTCGACCCTGACGATGAAGCGGAAGCAGGGGCCGAGCGTCGCAAGCGCACCAAGCAGCCGCCTCGCCGCGGGCGTGCCGACGGATCGCCAGTGGCTCCGACCGGAGTTCCGAAGAGCGATCACGTCGCCGATCCGCTCAGCGCTCCGACGGAGTCCGCGCAGGGAGATTAGTGCAAGGTCGGGCTCGGCGCCGGACACAGCGGCGCCGGGCTCTACTCTTACAAGAGGAAAATGCCGCGGTTAACTTGCGCGAAGGATGAGCAAGACACCCCCGGCCACCGACCTTCCCCCACAGTTCGATCCCGCGTCTGTCGAGACCACCCTCTACAAGGAGTGGCTCGACGCGGATCTCTTCACCGCAGATGCGAAGCGATCGCGCCGCACAGGCGGCGACCGCGACCCGTTCGTGGTAGTGATGCCGCCGCCCAACGTGACGGCGGTTCTGCACATGGGACACGGTCTCAACATTACGGTTCAGGACGTTCTCATCCGCTGGCGGCGCATGTGCGGCGATGAGGCGCTCTGGCTTCCGGGTACCGATCACGCCGGCATCGCCACGCAGAACGTGATCGAGCGGCAACTCGCCGCCGAAGGAAAGACGCGCTTCGACCTCGGACGCGAAGCATTCGTGAAACGCACGTCGGACTTCGTGACCGAGACGGGCGGCACGATTCTGGAGCAGCTCCGCGCCGTCGGCGCGTCATGCGACTGGACGAGGACCGCCTACACCCTTTCGCCGGAGCTCTCGCGCGCGGTGCGGGAAGCGTTCGTGCTGCTGTACGAGCGCGGTCTCATCTATCGCGGGCATCGGGTCATTCACTGGTGTTCACGCTGCCTCACGTCGTTGAGCGACGAGGAAGCGGAGCATAGCGAAGAGACGGGCAATCTGTATCATCTGCGGTATCCGCTGACCGACGATCCGACGAAGGGAATAACGATCGCGACGACGAGGCCTGAGACGATGCTCGCCGATGTCGCGGTGGCGGTGCATCCCGACGACGAGCGCTATCGCCATCTGATCGGCAGGACGGTGACGCTGCCGATCGCGAATGTCGCGATCCCGATCATCGCCGATTCGATTGGCGTGGATCCGGAGTTCGGCACCGGCGCGGTGAAGATCACCCCCGCGCACGACGCCAACGATTTCGAGATGGGGTCGCGTCACAAGCTGCCGATGCCGGTCGTTCTCTCCCCGGAGGGCACGATGGCCAACGGCGCCGACGCCGGCTCCCGCGTGCCCCCTGAGCTTCTTGGAATTGACCGATTCGAGGCGCGCCAACGGATCGTGCAGATGTTGAAACATCTCGGCGCTCTCGAGAAGATCGAGTCCCACTCGCACGCCGTCCGGCACTGCTATCGCTGCGACACTGTCGTCGAGCCGCGCCTGTCCGATCAGTGGTTCGTGAAGATGAAGCCGCTCGCGGAGCCGGCGCTCGAGGCGGTGCGCGATCGCCGCATCCGGATTCTTCCGGAGAGGTGGGAAGCGGTGTATGTGAACTGGCTGGAAAACATCCGCGACTGGAACATCTCGCGTCAGTTGTGGTGGGGTCATCGCATTCCCGTCTGGTATTGCGACGCGTGCGGCGAAGTCACGGTGAGCCGGGACGACATCTCGAAGTGCGTGAAGTGCGGCCAGCCGGCGCGCCAGGACGAGGACGTGCTCGACACGTGGTTCTCATCCTGGCTATGGCCCTTCTCCACCCTCGGCTGGCCGAATGCCGAAGCCGGGGACCTCGCCGCGTTCTATCCGACCGATGATCTCATCACCGCACCGGAAATTCTGTTCTTCTGGGTCGCGCGGATGGTCATGGGCGGCTACGCGTTCATGGGCGAGACACCGTTCCACACGGTGTACCTGCACGGAACCGTGCGCGACATGAAGCACCTTAAGATGTCGAAGTCACTCGGTAACGGAATCGATCCGCTCGATGTCCGCGCGCTCTACGGCACGGATGCGCTGCGATACACGGTGATTGCCGGCCTCGGCATTGGCGCCGACGTCATGCTCGACCCCAACGACCTCGAGAAGTCGTTCGCTCCAGGCAGGAATTTCGTCACCAAGCTGTGGAACATCGGGCGGTTCCTTCTCACCAATGTCGGAAGTGAAAGCGTTCAACCACTCGATCGTGTGGACGCCACGAAGCTCCGCCAGTCGGACAGATGGATTCTCAACGCGCTCAACACGGCGATCGCGGAGTGCGACGCGGCGCTCGGTCCGTCGAGCCCAAAGGACGGAGTGTGGGATCAGGCCGAGTTGCGCAGCGGGCTCCGGCTGAGCGAATACACCGAATCGGCCCGGCGCTTCGTCTGGAACGAGCTCGCGGACTGGTATCTCGAGTCGACCAAGGGGCGACTTGCATCGCATGACGGCGATGGCGAAGTCGCGCGCGCCGTGCTTGCGCATTCGTTCGACGCCGCGCTGCGTCTCCTTCAGCCAATCGTGCCGTTCATCACCGACACACTGTGGCGACGCCTGCCGATCGCCGACGAGGGCGCGCGTGGCGAGTTCATCGCGCGCGCGGTGTGGCCGACGCAGAATCCGGCGTTCGGCGCCGAGCCGGGGTTCGAGCTCGTGCGCGAAGCGATCAATGCCATCCGCCAGCTCCGCGCGGACTACGCGATCCCGCCGGGCGACCGCATTCACGCTTCCCTCGACACTGGCGCCGCGGGCCGCAACGCGACACGCGACGCGGCCATCTTCGCCGAGGAATCGGAGTTCATCGAGCGCGTCGCGCGGTGCACGGTGGACGTCGAAGCGGATGAGACCGGGGGGAGCGGCGCGACGATCCTTCTCTCCAGCGGCTCGCGTATCAGAGTCCCGCTCGCCGGCGTGATTGACATCGAGAAGGAATGTCGCAAGGCGAAGGAAGAGTTGGAAAAGCTCGACTCGCAACTCGCGGCGCTGAATGGGCGACTGGCCAATCCGGGGTTCACCGACCGTGCCCCGGCTCAGGTCGTGGACGCGGAGCACGCCAGGCAGGTCGAATGGACGGCGAGGCGCGGCCAGCTCGCCGACAAGGTTGCTTCGCTGTGCGGATCGTGAAGCCGGTTGTCCTTGCATTGACGCTGTGCGCGACGGTGGCGTGCGCATCGCCCGGCGTTCCGCCCGGCGGGCCCGAGGACAAGGAAGCGCCGCAGATCGTCCGTATCGCCCCGGACAGCGGGAAGACCGGTGTCTCGCCGCGCGAAGCCATCTTCAGATTCGATGAGGTCGTGAGCGAGCGGCCGTCAGGAGTTGCGTCGCTCGGCGCGCTTTTCGTCATCTCCCCTCGTGATGGGGAGCCGCGCGTGAGCTGGCATCGCGAAGAGATCAGCGTGCGGCCCCGGCGCGCGTGGCGGAAGAACACGGCGTACACCATCACGCTGCTGCCGGGTCTCGCCGACCTGCGCGGCAACATCCGCAACACCGCCGCAGTGACCATGTTCTCGACCGGCGCAACGATCCCGACGTCGCGTATCGGCGGGACGTTGTTCAACTGGCCCGAGGGACGGATCGTCACTCGCGGTCTCGTCGAAGCACGGCCACGGGCGGACACCACTCTGGCCTACGTCGCGGCCACCGATTCGGCGGGCAGCTTTCTGTTCCCGAATCTTCCCGCAGGTTCGTATGTCGTCCGCGGCATTTCCGACGACAATGCCAATCACGGGCTCGACCCGCGTGAAGCGTGGGACACCGCAATGGTGAATCTGACCGATTCGGCAAGAGTGGATCTGTTCGGATTCGTCCATGACTCGATCGGGTCGCGCCTCGCGAGTGTCCTGATGAAGGATTCGGTGACACTCGTGCTGACATTCGACAATCCGCTCGCGGTGACGCCTCCGCTCGGACCGGCGAACATTCGCGTCCGCGCTCCTGATTCGACGGATGTGCCGGTGGTTTCAGTAATGCCGCCGCCACCCGACACGACGATTTCAAAAACGCCCCGGCCCTCGCGACCGATTCCGCCGCGCGTTCTGACGGTGCGTCTCGGGCGTCCGCTGCGCGCCCGCACTGACTATCGCGTTCGCGTGACCGACGCGCGCAATCTCACGGGTGTGGCCAGAACGAGCGACAGAATCCTCAGCGTTCCCGCGGCCCCTGCGGCCGCGGCGACACCTCCGCCCGCCGCTCCACCTCCCGCAGCCCCGCCCGCGGCGGCACCCATACGAAGGTGACTGACCCGCGGAGAGCCATGCCCAGTGTCAGTGGCCTCCTCGAGCGCGATGACGTCCGCGCGCTCCTCGAAGGGAATCCGCGCGGTCTCGTGGTTGACGCGGTGCGCCACGCGATAGACGAGGCACGCGGGACCGCGGCGAGCGGCGACGCCACGGACTGGGGAGAAAGAATCGCGTCGCATCTCCACACGGTGCTGCGCAGATCCCTGCGCCCGGTTTTCAACGCCACCGGCGTCGTGCTCCACACGAATCTGGGACGCGCGCCCCTGGCGGAGGCGGCGATCACCGCGGTGCGCGAAGCCGCTGAAGGCTACACGAATCTCGAGTACGACCTGGAAGCCGGCGAGCGGGGCTCACGCTACGTCCACTGCGTGGAGCTGCTTCGCGAGCTGACAGGCGCTGAGGACGCGATAGTCGTCAACAATTGCGCCGCCGCCCTCGTGCTGTCGCTGAGCGCGCTCGCTCGCGGCCGCGAAGTGATAGTCTCGCGCGGAGAGTTGGTCGAGATCGGCGGAAGCTTCCGCGTTCCCGACATCATGCAGCGAAGCGGCGCTTCGCTCGAGGAAGTGGGAACCACGAACCGCACTCACCTCGATGACTACCGGCGAGCTATCACACCACGCACGGGCGCGATCGCAAAGATCCATCGCAGCAACTTCACGCTGTCCGGTTTCGTCGCCGACGTGGATGTGAGACAGCTCGCCCCACTCGCGGCAGAGCACGGCGTTCCGATCGTACACGACCTTGGCAGCGGTCTCATGATCGAGCTCGATGACTGGGGACTCACCGGCGAGCCGACGGCACGCGCAGCCCTCTCGGCCGGCGCGGCGGCGGTCCTCATGAGCGGCGACAAGCTGCTTGGTGGCCCGCAATCCGGCATCGTGCTCGGCGCCAGACACATCATCGCCCGCATGCGCCAGGATCCGTTCGCCCGCGCGGTGCGCGTGGACAAGATGACGATCGCGGCGCTGGCTGCCACACTCGAGATCTATCGCAGTCCCGAGCGCGCGGTGAGCGAAATCCCGACACTCGCCATGCTGACCGCATCGGCGGAGAGCGTCGGCGAGCGCTGCCGGCGGGTCGCGGCAGCGCTGTCCGGCGTGGGAGTGGCCGCGACCGTCGTCGAGACTTTCGCCGCCGCCGGCGCCGGCGCTTACCCGTCGCACGAGATCGCTTCCTTCGCGCTCCGGCTCGCGGACGGCGAGAAAATCGAAAAGGTTCTGCGATCGGCCGAGCTTCCAGTCATCGGCCGAATCGCCGACGGAGGGCTTCTGCTCGACATGCGCAGCGTTCCCGTACGCGACGACGAGCGATTCACCGCCGCAGTGCTGGCGGCACTTACGTGAACGCGCTTCCGACCGCGGTTTTTCTCGACCGCGACGGAACCATCGTCGAGGACGCGCATTATCTCTCGAGCCCCGATCAGCTCCGGCTCATTGACGGAGCGGCCGAGGCGATCGCACGGATCAACTCCCTGCTCATCCCGGTGATCGTCGTGACGAACCAGTCGGGAATCAGGCGCGGACGGTTCACCGTCCAGGATTACGAGCGCGTTCGCGCCCGGCTCGATCAGCTCCTCGCCGGGCTTGGCGCGCGGATTGACGCTACGTACTACTGCCCTCACACACCCGACGACGCCTGCGAATGCCGCAAGCCGGGGTTGTTGCTGTTCCGCAGAGCAGCGGAGGAGATCCCGGGCGTGGATCTTTCGCGCGCGTTGTACATCGGCGACCAGATGCGCGACATACAACCGGGGCTCGCGCTCGGAGGCGATGCAGTACTCGTCCCTTCCCCGGAGACGCCTCCGGCAGACACGCTCGCGGCGGTGGAACGAGCCCGTGTCGCTTCCTCACTCGGCACCGCGCTGGACTGGTTTCTCTGCACCAACTGAACGGTGGCGCGGTGGGCGGGATGTCAAGGCCGCGAAAGCTCCCTGACGCCTCTTACTGATCAACGCCCGCGACGATAAAATCGCACATGGCAGTGCGCACAGCGGTGCTCGCGTCCGGCGGGGGCACGAATCTTCAGGCATTGATAGACCATCTCGAAATGCTCGGCACGCGCGCGGCGGCGCGTATCGCCGTGGTCGCGGCGAACCGCGAGGCCACGGGCGCGCTCGATCGCGCGCGGGCGTCCTCGATACCCACCGAAGTCTTCGACGCATCGGACGACGGCTCGGCTCTGCTCGATCTGCTTCACCGCCACTCCATCGAGCTGCTCGTCCTCGCCGGCTATCTGAAGAGAATTCCGCCCCTCGTCGTCGGCGAATATCAGGGACGCATCATCAACGTCCATCCCGGCCTGCTACCCGAGTTCGGGGGTGCAGGTATGTACGGTGCGAGGGTTCATGCGGCGGTGATCGCGTCGGGCGCAAAGTTCACCGGCGTCACCGCCCACTTCGTGGACGACGAGTTCGATCATGGTCCGGTGATCGCCCAGTGGCGCGTGGGCGTCAAGCCGGACGACACCGT
Source organism: Gemmatimonadaceae bacterium (assembly GCA_030647905.1). Classification (NCBI taxonomy): domain Bacteria; kingdom Pseudomonadati; phylum Gemmatimonadota; class Gemmatimonadia; order Gemmatimonadales; family Gemmatimonadaceae; species Gemmatimonadaceae bacterium. Next base: position 23,600 of record JAUSJA010000031.1, read on the forward strand.
TGAGTCACTCGCCGCCCGCGTTCTGAAGGTGGAGCACATTTTCTATCCGCGGGTGGTCGAGATGGTCGCCGCGCTCAAAGGCAACGATTTTTTCGCAGATTTCTGACATGCCCCTTGCGCTGCTTTCCGTATCCGACAAGACCGGACTCCTCGATTTCGCGCAGGGGCTCTCGCGCCTGGGATGGGAGATCGTCTCGACAGGCGGCACCGCCAAGGCGCTGCGCGCGGCAGGTCTCGCCCCGCGCGAGGTAAGCGACCTCACCGGCTTCCCCGAAATTCTCGACGGTCGCGTGAAGACTCTTCACCCGGCCGTGCACGGCGGCCTGCTCGCGCGCCGCGATGATCCCGAGCACATGAAGGTCGCGGCCGATCACGGGATCGCAATGATCGATCTCGTCGCGGTCAACCTGTATCCATTCCAGGCGACCGCCGCCCGCCCCGGCGTCACTACCGCCGAAGTCATCGAGAACATAGACATTGGCGGCCCGACGATGCTTCGCTCCGCCGCCAAGAATTTCGAATCCGTGACGGTCGTCGTGGATCCCGCCGATTATGCGCGTGTACTCGCGACGTTCGAGGCCAACGACGACGACGTGGAGCTGAGACGACTGCTCGCCGAGAAGGTCTATGCCCATACGGCGGCGTACGACAGCGCGATCTCCAGGTGGTTCGCCTGCGAGCGCGCCGAGCAGTTCCCCGACCGCACCGTGCTGGCGATAGACCGCGCGCAGACATTGCGCTACGGCGAGAACCCGGGTCAGCGCGCGGCTTTCTATGTGGAGCAGGACGGCAACGGCCTCGCGGGACTCGAGCAGAAAGGGGGCAAGGAGCTCTCGTTCAACAACCTTCTCGATCTCGAGGGCGCCCTCCTCGCGACCGATCCATTTGCCGGCGAGACCTGCTGCGCGATCGTGAAGCACACGACCCCGTGCGGCCTGGCGACCGGATCGAGCGCGCTCGACGCGTACAGGAAGGCACTCGCGTGCGACCCGGTGTCGGCATTTGGATCGGTCATATCGTTCACGGTCACCGTGGATGCCGAGACGGCCGAGGCGGTATCGAGCCTTTTCGTGGAGTGTCTCGTCGCGCCCTCGTTCAGCGACGAAGCGCTGGAGATTCTCGGTCGCAAGAAGAATCTGCGTGTCCTGCAGGGTCAGGCGGTGTGGAAGGAGCATGCGCTCGACTACAAGCGCGTGCGTGGCGGCTTCCTCGTGCAGGAGCGCGCGCGTCCGATGTCCGAGAACGACAGGTGGACGGTGGTGACGAAGCGCCAGCCGACGGACGAAGAGCGTGTGAACCTGGCGTTTGCGTGGCGCGCGGTTGGCAGCGTCAAGTCGAACGCGATTCTGCTCGCCCGCGATGGAGCCACCATCGGAATCGGAGCAGGGCAGATGTCACGCGTTGATGCGGCGTTCCTGTCGGTTCACAAGGCGCAGCTCGCCGGCCACGACACGCTCGGCGCAGTGCTTGGCTCCGACGCGTTCTTTCCATTCCGGGACGGAGTGGATCAGGCGGCAGAAGCGGGCATCCGCGCCATCATCCAGCCAGGCGGTTCGGTGCGCGACGAAGAAGTGATCGCCGCCGCCGACGAGCACGACATCGCGATGGTTTTCACGGGACAGAGGCAGTTCAGGCATTGAGCGATTCGCGGCGCATGCGGCGGCGCGTCGTGGCGGATCCACGCGGCTGAAGCCGTTCGGGGATTCGACGGATGCGAGGGCGGCTGGGAGATAGACGGGGAGCCGTATACCACCGCGCCGGGGACGAACTTTCTGATGTAGTCGTTGTCCTCTGTCGCCCGATACATGATGCCGCTGTTCCCGCCTTCGCCGATGCGCCAGTTGAGGGCGAGCTCGAAGTTGCGGTACTTGTCCGCCGTGAGAATGTCGCCGGCGTTCTCGCCTGCGCTGCATGTGGCTCCCGGAAGAGGCGTGGCGAACATACGCCGACCGCGCCGCGCAGGGAAGAAGTTGGCGGCTCGCCACGAACTCACCACGAACTCAACGGTTGAGGAAGCGCGGCCGGGCAAATAGCTTCCGTTAGCCGGTGATGCACTGGGAGGGTTGGCAGAATGGCTATTGCACCAGTCTTGAAAACTGGCGCGGGAAACCGCTTGGGGGTTCGAGTCCCTCACCCTCCGTTCTTGATTCACAACGACTTACGCGATCGCGCCGCCTAGCCGCTCCAGTCGTTGGCACATTCTAGGCAACATTCTTCAGTTCTTCGCGTTACTACCCTGCTATCCTGCGGGGTACAGTATTTCCGCACTAAAGAGGAGATCTCGTGCGTCGACGGTCGGCAAACCCGCGACCGCGCGACGGATTGTGTATCGCCAGACGGTATTCTCTGTAGCCTTCCTGGGACCCCAGGGCGGAGTCTCAATCCGGAGTAGTACGTAACACGAACTCCCGTCCCAAGTCACTCGGCCCAGCGTGACAAGTCTGGGGATGGGTCTGCTACGCCCTTCGATTGAGGCAAAGCTTTTTTCATCAGCGATGCCAGCGTGCGCCGCAGACGCCAAAAGTCTTATTGCCCACGCGTCTTCACTTGACGGAAGCGGAAAGCTGTAATCTTTCTTTTCTGCGAGTCTGCCCTCCCCTGAGTTATCGACCGCGAAGACGATCATTAGCGGAGTCTCGCCGAAACGCTGTCGGAGATCGGCTCCGACAGCAGCAATTACGACTGCCGAGTCGCGTACCGACTGCGCTTCCGAAATCCGCCCTCCGGCGAATAGTAGTCCCCCCAGAATTGTCAAGGAAAAACTTCTTCGAGGTGCCATCTCTATGCCCCTCCTGGGCTAGGCGCAGGCATCTGCCCACTCTTCGGCGGTGTAAGCCCCGGGGGACATCCGCCAATCGTACTCCCCCATCTTGTGGAAAAATTCATGGCGAAGCGATCTGTTAAGCTCGTCGTTCGATCGTGAACGGCCTTCAGGAGTCGTTCCATCGGGAACACGTCTCGAAATCGCCGTATACCATGGCGTTCCGTTATTAGGGATGGTCGAAAAGGCGGCCACGGTACCCGACCTGCCTGTTATCGGATGTGTTGACCAAAACGCCTTCCCGAACATGCGGATGGCTCCGATGTTCATACCTATGGTCTGGCCGAGATCTCTGCAACGACCTAATGAATGGCTCTGAAGTCGATTCGCTTCGTTCTGAAACACGCTCAACTCCGCCGGACCAGGATTCACGATCGGTTGTCCATCCGGAGTGTACGTTGTGTCGCCGGCATAATACACCGGGCGATAAGAGTCGTTCGTGGCCTGGTTTTCACTGTCCCAATAGTCCGCATAGTAAATGGGGTTTCCGTTGATCTCATCACAATTCGGATTGTCTTGGCAACTGATGAGAGGCTGACGGCTTGACCGGCGTGTCATCGTCATGCGGGGCGGGAGAGGCACTGTCCGATACGCGGCACCCAACAATTAGAAGGCACATCGCAAGAATTCTCAGGGAGGGTCCAGAACGTATCCGTCGTATGGCGAGTGCACTAGGTTCGGGGCCAGGCATTCGCATCCTCGTATAGGGTTTGACAAGCGCAACTTGGTCTAATTCGGCCCTACCGCAATAGCAAGATCCAAGCTGCGTGCGGAGGCGCCGATGGTAACAATCCTGTCAACGTTTCTCCGCAAGCCATCGCAATGGATCGCAACCCGGAGCGGCCTCAATCGGAGCTCCGGCTTCCTGTTGAGAGGCGAACGCAGACAAATTGGAGCGGTCGCAAACGGGAGGCGAGAACTTGAAAACTGGCGCGGGCAACCGCTTGGGGGTTCGAGTCCCTCACCCTCCGCTTAGACCTACCATTATCGCAGCCAGAGTCACTTCGCGCGATTTGCCATTGGGTCTATGCGGATACGGGGACCCGCGACGCGGGTAACCTGGCATCTGAAGGCGACGACGATATCGATCACGGCCCGAAGGCACCGATCGGAATTACCGCCACGCCATCATCGCGCACGTACCCATATCCCGACGCAACAACAACCGCGAGCGTGCTCGGCTTCCCGGACTTCCTGGCGTCGATTCGCGCAGAAAATTTGAGCAGGTTCGCCGCTGCTTCGTCGATCTGGCCATGCCCGAGCTTTACCTCGAACGCCGCCCAACGACCGTCCGCGGCCTGTACAATTGCATCGACCTCCAGTCCTGTATTGTCGCGATAATGGTAGACCGCCGCATCTGCAGCCTGTGCGTACACACGAAGGTCGCGAATGACCATCGACTCGAACAGGAAACCGAACAGATTCAGGTCCTTCAGGAGTCGCGCTGGGGTCGCCCGCAATGCGGCAACGGCAAGCGACGGATCCACGAAATGACGCTTGGGTGCGTTTCGCAGAATTGACCTGGATCGCAGGTGCGGCGCCCACGCGGGCTGATCTTCGACGATCATGAGACGCTCGAGGGCCGCCAGGTACTCGCGCACTGTATCGTCTTTGAGAGCGCCGTCCGAACCGCCTGCGTCTGCTGCCAGCGTCGTCGCCGTCACGCACGTCGCCACGTTACGTGCGAGCGAGCTAATGAGACGCCCGACTTTGTCGGGATCGCGCCTGGTCTGGTCGACCCGGCCAACATCAACGCGCCGAATTTCGTCGAGGTAGTCTCTGACCGCCTGTAACGAGTGGCTGACTGCGCGATGACCGTGGCCCGGCCAACCTCCGACTGCGACGCGCTCGGCTATTTCCGTAATTGACAACCCCGGATCAGGGCTCCTCACGTTGGCGGCGCCTAATAGTTTTCGCAGGGAAACTGATCCTGTAGAGTGGCCAGTCTCGAAAAGACTCATTGGGCGCATTCGGAGGCGGGTGAGCCGAGCAGCACCAGTGTGCCGCGTGACATCGTCCGCCGGGACAGCGGATCCCGTAAGGATGAACTGCCCCGGCTTCCCGCGGTCGTCCACCGCACGACGGATATGGTTCCAGATCCTGGGCTCGATTTGCCACTCGTCTATCAGTCGCGGAACGGCTCCTGCCAGCACCAGTTTCGGATCGACGGCGATAGCCAGACGAGCGTTTTCGTCGATGTCGAGCAATACCTCGCTGGCAGCCACCTGCCTGGCCGTGGCGGTCTTGCCGCACGCCTTGGGTCCTTCGATGACTACAGCACCTGTTGATGCAAGGCGTCTTGCCAGCTCACTATCGACCACTCGAGCCTGGTAGGTCATTGGCACCCTCCTAGCGGACCAGAATGACGTCGGCCGCGCTGGCCGAGCGAGTATTAACAGGGATAATAGCACGATATCAGCAGGGATAATATAACGATCTAAACGGGGATGATATACTCCTTTTAACAGGGATAATACAAGAATGAGCCCGGGGAGAATATAACACCAGATTAATCGTGGCTACAGGGGATTGACCGCTGAACCCCCGTGCGCTATCACGTCGCTGTCGTAGTTGCCACCAAAAATGTCGGGACTCTCATGACGCTTTCTGGATCCGCCGCCGGCCTGTTGCTACTGTCACTGTCACTGTCACTGTCACTCTCGCTCTCAGCATCCGCATCCGGCCAGGCAGAATCGCCGCCTCGTGACGCCAGCGCCGCGGGGACACCTCTCACCCCGTCCGTCATAAAGCCCGGCCGCGACCCGATGCAGCCCATTGACTCCGAGTACACGAAGAAGATCCACGAGTACACCACGGAGCCCTTCTTCCTCTCGTCGCTGGTGGATTACCTCCCTGCATCAGCGACCGTTCCGACGCCCAAGGCAGTCCTCGGCGACATCGCCGGCGCGAAGAACAACCTGCCGTACTCGAAAGAGATCTACACCTACTTCCGCATGCTCGAGAAAGCGAGCCCGCGCGTGAAGGTGTTCTCCATCGGCACGACCGAAGAAGGACGGGAGATGGTCGCCGTCGCCGTCGCCTCGGAAGCGCTCCTCGCCGATCTCGACGCCAACAAGGCGCGACTCGCGAAGCTCGCCGACCCGCGCTCCATCGGCATGAGTGACGACGCCGCAGACAAGCTGATCGCCGGAACGACACCCATCTACTACATCACCGGCAGCATCCATTCACCCGAGACCGGCGCGCCGACCGCCCTCATGGAGCTCGCCTACCGCCTCGCGGTGGATGAAAGCCCGTACATCCGCAACATCCGCGACAATCTCGTCACGCTCATCACACCGATCGTCGAGGTGGACGGACGCGACCGGCAAGTGGATCTGTTCCGCTGGCACATGGCGAGGCCGAACGACACCTATCCCAACCTCATCTACTGGGGCAAATACGTCGCGCACGACAACAACCGCGACGCGATGGCCCTCACTCTCAAGCTCTCGCAGAATGTCCTGAATACCTATATAGACTGGAAAGCGCAGGTCCTCCACGATCTCCACGAGTCCGGTGCGTTCCTTTACGACAACACAGTAGGCGACGGCCCCTACAATGCCTGGATTGATCCGCTCCTCACCAACGAATGGCAGCTCCTCGGCTGGAACAACGTCCAGGAGATGACGCGACTCGGGATGCCCGGCGTGTACACGCACGGCAACTTCGACACGTGGTCGCCCGGCTATCTCATGTTCATGGCCGCAACGCACAACGGCATCAGCCGGCTCTATGAGACATTCGGAAACGGCGGCACGGCCGAGACGGTTGACCGCGTCCTGACACCCGAGCAGACGTCGCGCACATGGTTCAGGCAGAATCCGCCGCTGCCGCGCGTGAAATGGTCGCTCCGCAACAACAACAACTACGAGCAGACCGGACTTCTCGTCTCCCTCAGCTACTTCGCGAACAACCGCCAGCAGTTCCTTCAGAACTTCTACGAGAAAAGCAAGCGGTCGGTGCTCAAGGCGCGGACTGAAGGACCGGCGGCGTACGTCTTCCCGGCGAACGATCCCCGGCCGGGCGCCCAGGCCGAGCTCCTGCGAATTCTGCAGAAGCAGCACGTCGAGATTTCGCGCTCTACCGCGCCGTTCACCGCTCTCGTCCCAACGCCGCGCCCCAGGCCGCAGACCACCGCAAACGCCGACAGCGCGACGATCCGGAGCGCGGACACCCTGTCGCTTCGCCCAAAGCTGGAAAGCCGCGAATTCCCCGCCGGCAGCTACGTGGTGCGGATGGATCAGCCCTACTCGCGCATCGCCGACGCTCTGCTCGACTACCAGTACTGGAGTCCCAGCGATCCGCAGAAGACTCCGTACGACGATACGGGTTGGACATTCCCCGAGAACTTCGCCGTGCGCGCCGTGCGCGTCACCGATCCGAAAGTGCTCGACGCGCCGATGGAATCCGTGCGCGGAGAGATCCGCGCCCCGGGCGGTATTACCGGAACGGGAGCAGTATTCGCGATAGACCACAACGCCGACAACGCGCTCGCAACGCTTCGCTATCGCTTTCGCTCGGCCGATTTCCAGATTGCCGAAGAGCCGTTCGAGGCCGATGGCCGCAAATACTCGCGCGGCTCGTTCATCATCCGCGGAGTACCTGCAACAACTCTCGAGAAAGCCACCACCGAGCTCGGCCTTCGCGCCTTTGCTCTCACCGCCGCGCCGACCGTCAGGACACATCCTGCGCGCGCCGCGCGAGTGGCGATCATGCACACCTGGACGAGCACGCAGACGGAAGGATGGTGGAGGCAGGCGTTCGACTTCCTCGGCATCCCGTTCGATTACATCAGCACACAGGACGCCGCCCGCAATTCGAATCTCAGGGCTAAATACGACGTCATTCTCTTTCCTCCAACATCGGGATCGCCCCAGACGATCGTCAACGGCCTCCCCATGTGGCGTAACGCGATGCCGTGGAAGAACACCGCCGAGACGCCGAACTTCGGGAAACTCGCCGAGACGGATGACATCAGGCCGGGTCTCACGTTCCACGGAGTCCAGAATCTGTCGAGCTTCGTCAACGCCGGAGGCGTGCTGGTCACAGTCGAGAACACAGCCGAATTTGCGGCCACGATGGGCCTGGCGAGCGGCGTCACGATGAACAACCCGCCGCGGCTGCACGTCGTCGGCTCCCTGCTGAGAACGAAGATGGTGGATGACGCCAGTCCAATCATGTACGGGCTGCCGGACAGCCTCGCCGTCTATAGCGAGGCCGGACAGAGCTTCAGCGTGACAAACGTCCTCGGCGCACGCGGCGGGCGGCTCGCCGACTCATCCACCGCGCGACCCACCGGTCGAGGCACCGCGGACGATGTGGACGTTCCCCAGGGCCGTGCGGTGCTCGATCCGAGAAATGAGGCGCCACGCCGCAAGCCGGTCCAGCCGTGGCAGGCCGCACCGGTCACGGAAGAGCAGGAGCGCAATCCGCTAACGATCATTCCGCCGGCGCTCCGTCCGAGAGTCATCCTGCGTTTCGCCGACCAGCGCAACCTGCTGGTCTCGGGATTGCTCGATGGAAACGACGTCGCACAGCGGCCGGTCGTGGTGGACGTTCCGTCCGGCAAGGGGCACGTCGTCCTCTTCGGGAACAATCCGGTGTGGCGGGGCTACACCGTGGGCAGCTACTTCATGATCTTCAACACGATTCTCAACTTCGACCGGCTCGACGCGGGGAGAAAGCTGGACGCGAAATAGAAGCGCCTCCCTGTCACTGGCCGCGACCCAGAACCGACTCAGGACCGCCTCAGAACTCTCTTGCGCATCCGCCTACCCCCACTACAACATGATAGGCGCGCCCAATTCTCTTCGTGAATCCTGCCGGAGCAGCATGGCCAGTCGCTTCACCAGAATCGTGTCGGTCGCGGTCGCAACGCTGGCGCTCGCGGTGGGCGCGTGTGCAGCCGGCTCCGACGCGCCCGCCACCGTCGCCGCTGCCTCCAGGGACACGACCGCGGCGCAGCCGAAGAAGCTCGCGCCATTTCGCGTTCCGTCTGAAAGCGAGATCGGCGACAGCGTAACGCTTGCCTCCGTGCGCCGCGGCCGCGCGATAATCCACAGCACACGGGACAGTCTTCCAGTGCACGTCGGCGCTTCGCTGTCGTGCGCCAACTGTCACATCGCCGACGGAACGCAGCGCGACGCCATGCCCCTCATCGCATCCTATGCCCGCTTTCCGCAGTTCCGCGGCCGCAGCGGCATGGTTGATCTCATCGAGGATCGCATCAACGACTGCTTCGAGCGCAGCATGAATGGCCGGGCACTCGCACCGGACAGCCAGGATATGCGCGATATCGTCGCGTATCTCGCCTTCCTGTCGCGCGGCTTTCCCGTCGGCGGCGACATGGAAGGACAGGGCGTGCCAGCCCTCGAGCCGCTGCGCGGCGATACCACGCGAGGCCGGGCAGTGTTCGCCGTGAACTGTGTCGCCTGTCACGGCGCCGACGGCCACGGCACCGTCGCGGCACCACCGCTGTGGGGTCCGCGCTCATTCAACATCGGCGCCGGCATGGCCCGGTTGAACAGTGCCGCCCGGTTCATTCACCAGCTCATGCCGAGGGATCGTCCCGGCATTCTCACACCGCAGCAGGCGTACGACGTCGCTGCCTACATCACGTCCCGCCCGCGTCCGGATTTTGCGGGTAAAGAGAACGACTGGCCACATGGGGGCGCGCCGCCTGATGTGGCCTACAGAACCCGTTCGGCGCACGCCCGTCCGATTCGCAGCGGACAGTAGCAGCGTCCGCACCTATACCCATCGCGTCACAGACGCAGGAGTGCACCATGTCGAATGAAGGAAGCAGCAGTCGCCGCGAGTTCGTGGAGAAGATTACGGCGGGAGCACTGGCTATCGGTGTCGGTGTGTCGTCGTTCCCTGCCGTCGCCAGTGGAGCCGTGTCAGCCGGAGCTTCCATGAAGCCCGACCAGAGCTGGCTCAACGGCATCAGAGGCAATCACGCCCAGATCTTCGACATGCCCAGTGGCAATGGAGGGTTCCCTCTTCTCCACGTACGCAACTACATCGATACCTACAAGACCGCGTACGGGCTCTCGTATCCCAACGTGATCCCGATCGTAGGGCTTTACGGCATGACGACGCCGCTCGCCTTCAACGATGCGATGTGGTCGAAATATCAGTTCGGCACACGCACCAACACGCTGACGCGTGGCTCGAAGACTCCGGTCACCCGGAACGCTTACGCTGCGCCCGCGGCCGGCGCGAAGACCATGGGGCTCGAAGGGCCGCCCATAGATATGCCCGCCTCGGCGACCATCTCGCGGCTGCAGGCGGACGGTACCCGATTCATCCTCTGCAACAACGCATTCAACTTCTGGATCGGCCGGCTCGCCGGCGGCGGTGCCGGGACAGTGCCGGATATCAGAGCGGAGCTCGAGCGCAACATGCTGCCGAAGGTCACGATCGTTCCCGCGATAGTGATAGCCATGAATCAGGCACAGGCCGGGGGCGCAAGCTACATGTATCTGTAGACCCGCCGGGAGACGCGCCGCGGATTATCTTGAATCATGATCCGCGGCGCCAACGACTCACCCGACAGCTCGTTGCCACAGCTCAGTGGCGACGAGCTGCGCCGTTATGGACGACACCTTGTGCTGCCCGCGGTAGGCACGCAAGGCCAGCGAAAGCTCAAGGCGGCGCGAGTGCTGCTCGTCGGCGTGGGAGGCTTGGGATCCCCCGCCGCGCTGTATCTCGCCGCGGCCGGCGTCGGCACCATCGGCATGGTGGACTTCGATGTAGTGGACATCACCAACCTTCATCGCCAGGTCATTCACGGCACGAGCGACATCGGACGGCCCAAGCTCGACTCCGCCGCGGACCGCATTCGCGACGTGAACCCGAACGTGCACGTCGAGCAGTTCGACACTGCGCTTTCCTCGGAAAACGCTCTCGCGATCGCCCGCGACTTCGACGTCATCGTGGATGGCACGGACAACTTTCCGACTCGCTATCTTGTCAACGACACCTGCGTCATCCTCGGCAAGCCCAATGCGTTCGGAAGCGTGCTGCGGTTCGAGGGACAGGCATCGGTGTTCGCGACGCCGGACGGGCCGTGCTATCGCTGTCTGTTCCGGGAGCCGCCGCCTGCGGGTCTTGTTCCGAGCTGTGCCGAGGCGGGCGTGCTCGGTGTGTTGCCGGGACTGGTGGGGATCATTCAGGCGACGGAAGCGATCAAGCTGATCCTCGGGCGGGGCGAGCCGCTCATCGGGCGCCTGCTGCTGATAGATGCTCTCTCGATGCAGTTTCGCACCATCGAGCTGCGCCGCGACCCGCAGTGCCCGGCCTGTGGAACCCACGAGATACGTGAGTTGATCGATTACGAAGCGTTCTGCGGCGTCACGCGCGACGGAGCGCGCGCCCCCGAGCCGGTCATACGCGACATCGCGCCGCGCGAGCTTGCGGAAAGAATAAGCCGGGGCGACGACATCCAGCTCGTGGATGTGCGCGAAGAGTGGGAGTGGCAGATAGCGCGTCTTCCGGGCGCCCGACTGATTCCGCTGTCACAGCTCGAAGACGCTATCGGCTCACTGGATCCGTCGCGCGAGGTCGTTCTCTACTGCAAGTCGGGAATCCGGAGCCTTCACGCGGCGGAGGAGCTGGCGGATGCGGGCTTTTCGCGGCTGGCGAATCTCAGCGGTGGAATTCTGCGGTGGAGCGCCGATGTGGATCCGACTGTGCTGAGTTACTGAGGCCGCTCAGTCGTCGCGGTAGAACTCCTGAATGCACACCGTGATGACCTTCGCCAGGAAGGCGTCACGTTCCGATGTCGTGGTGAGGTGACTGATCTCGGATGATGTGTTGCACGCGTCCTTGACGGCTACCAGCAGCTGCTCGGGTGTCCAGCCGTCCCGCCGCGCCCCGCCGCAGATGGCCATGAGCGCATCGCGGGCTTCGGGAGTCAGCCTGCGCGTCGGCCTGCACGTTGCGAGGCCGGTCTGCAGTCGGGCCATGGAGTCTGCGGGAAGCATCCGGTGCTGCAAAGAATCAGGCAGTGTTCTCGGCTCCTCAGTATGCGAAATGATGCTTGTCACCTCGTCCCTCCCCTCTACAACCGCCCCAGCCATCGAGCCATACCACCGGCGGTGCACCCGAACGGCCCTGAAACCTCGCTAAACATATGTGCTCCCGCAAACCTGCGCAATCGTATGTTTCCGACGCGCCGGAAGCATAGCTTTCAGGCGGTGACCGGGAACGAGGAATCCTTCCAATGGATCACGATGGAGGCAGGGTGGGGCTGATGAGCTATCCGAAGCTGGAGACGTTGGACCAACCGATTCGAGTTTACAGGACGCAGGGAGCGACGCGGGTCCGGCGCGTGCTCAGAACCTTTGGACTGCTGCCAGTTGCATTCAGTGTGTGGCGCACGATGCGCTATTGGCGTCCGTCGCGAATTGTCCGTGATCAACGATTGCGCCGCGAGGCCCCCTTGGGACTTCCGGTTCCTCCGGGCGCGCTTCTACTCGCAACCGGCGCAACTCGGGATGTCAAATGGTTTTTGGACTCGGGCGCCGCAACGGCTGAATCCTTCGGCGCTGCTCTTGAGCGAATCGGACGGCCCATCGCGTCATTCCGCGCCGTGCTGGACTTTGGATGCGGATGCGGTCGCGTACTCCGACAGTGGCACGATATTGACGGTCCGATTTTTCACGGGACCGACTACAACCCGCGTCTTGTCCGCTGGTGTGAGCAGAATCTGGACTGCGCCACTTTTCGCCAGAACACGCTCAACCCTCCCTTCGATTATGCGGACGCGTCCTTTGACCTCTGCTATGCCGTATCAGTGTTCACTCATTTGCCGGAGGCAATGCAAGAGGCCTGGCTTCTCGAGCTACGCAGGGTTCTGGAGCCCGGTGGCATTCTGCTCGTGACATTGAGCGGCGAGGGTGATCTGATCCGCACGACTCCCTCGGAGCAGGAACGATTTCGGTCAGGCGAGTTGGTTGTTGTGGACGGCGGCTATGCCGGGACGAATATGTGTGGCGCGTATCACCCCGAGGATTATGTGCGCCGGAACTGGTCCCGGTATTTCAGGATCCTCGACTTCTTGCCTGAAGGAGCCAAGGGGAGCCCGCGGCAGGACCTCTACGTGTTGGAGCGACTTCCATAGTCGCTCAACGTGCTTCGCGCCGGAGGAAGGGGGAAATCTCCCCAGCACCAACCGCTGCCACATAGAGTGGCTGGCTGGCGCGCGACCATATTGCCGACACGGAACTGACTCACCACCCGCAGCCCTCAAGGGTTGAACAAGCTCTGCTGTCTCAATACCTTGCGTGACCTCCCGGAGAGATGGCCGAGAGGCTCAAGGCACCGGTTTGCTAAACCGGCATACGTGGAAACGCGTATCGAGGGTTCGAATCCCTCTCTCTCCGTTTACGCGGGTCCGCTGCGACTGGCGGACCCGTTTTTCTTTGAGCCCCGCCCGACACCCAAATGACCGATTCCACACGACGCCCGCGCCTTCGCTTCGCTCCTTCGCCCACTGGCTACCTCCACGTCGGTGGCGCTCGCACCGCGCTCTTCAACTGGCTCTACGCCCGCCACTTCGACGGCGACTTCCTGCTTCGCATCGAAGACACCGACAAGGCCCGCAGCACCGACGAGAGCACACGGGCGATCTTCGAGGGAATGGAGTGGCTCGGCCTGAATTGGGACGAGGAAGTCGTATATCAGGGCGCAAACCTCGCGCGGCATCAGGCCGACGCGTACCGCATGCTCGAGACGGGCGCCGCTTATCGCTGCTTCTGCACCGCCGCGGAGCTCGAGGAGAGGCGCCGCGAAGCGGAGTCGAGAAAGGAGAGCTTCAAGTACGACCGCCGGTGCGACCGCCTCACGAGCGAAGAGATCGAGCGTCGCGTCGCCGGCGGCGAGCCGTCGGTAGTCCGCTTCCGCATCCCCGAAGGCACCACCGAATGGAACGACCTCGTGCACGAGACGATCGCGTTCCCCAACAAGGATCTCGAGGACTTCGTCATCCTTCGCTCCAACGCGACACCGATCTACAACCTCGCCGTCGTCTCCGACGATATCGCGATGGGGATCACGGTCGTCATGCGCGGCGACGATCACATCTCCAACACGCCCAAGCAGATTCTGCTCTATCGCGCCCTCGGCGCCGGGCTGCCGGTGTTCGCGCATCTGCCGATGATCCACGGAATGGACGGCAAGAAGCTGAGCAAGCGGCACGGGGCGACAGCCGTCGGCGACTATCAGCACCAGGGCCTCCTCCCGAGTGCGATGCTCAACTTCCTCGCGCTCCTCGGCTGGTCGCCGGGAGGTGACCGCGAGGTCATGATGATGGACGAGATGGTCGCGCTGTTCAGTCCTGACGGGCTCCAGCGGAAGGCCGCCATCTTCGATCCGAAGAAGCTCGAATGGATGAACGGGCAGCATCTGTCGCGAATGCCGCTCGAGGAGCTCGAGCCGCGTGTGACGCCGGCCATGATCGCCGCCGGGCTGATTGACGCCGATGGGATCGCCGCGCGTCGCGAATGGTACACGTCGCTCCTCGACCTGCTCCGCGTGCGCGCTCGGACAATAGACGACATCGTGCGCCAGGCCGGGCCTTACTTCCTCGAGACGATTGACTACGATGCCGAAGCCGTCGCGAAGAGCTGGAAGGACCGCCCGGCAGCGGCCGACATTCTGACGGCGGCGAAGACGGCGCTCGACGAGGCCCCGCACTGGACACCCGAGGCGCTGGAGACGGCGCTCCGTACCCTCGCGGAATCGCTCGGCGTCGCCGGCGGCAAGGTTTTCCAGCCACTTCGCGTCGCTCTCACGGGATTGGCAGTGAGTCCCGGCATATTCGAGGTGCTGGTGATGCAGGGACGCGAGCTCGTGCTGAGGCGCATAGCGGACGCCGTCGAGTGGCTGCGCCGGGAATGACCTGGAGCAGTCAGGGAAGCAGGGTTTTTGTTGACGCTCGCCGAACACTTCTACACATTTGATTTGAGCGAATCGGTACAAATTGCGCGAGTGACCGCCTTCACATTTCGGAGTGACAATGCCTGAGGCTTTGACGCCAATAGAGGGCTCGGTATACAACTATCTTCTCGACTTCACGGCAGAGAATACATACCAGCCGAGCATCCGCGACATCGGCAAGAAGTTCCAGATCAAGTCCACCAAGACGGTTTCCGACCTGCTTCAGTCGCTGACCAGGAAAGGCTACATCGAGCGCGATCCGGCGCGCTCCCGCGGCGTCCGCCTTCTCGGCTTCACCGGCGGCGGAAAGACCAAGCCCGTGCCCTACTATGGAAAGATCCACGCCGGCGAGCCGTCGCTCCTTCCCGAGAATCGTCAGGGCTTCATTACCATGGACCGTCGCTTCATTCCAGCGGAAGAGGTGTACTTCCTCAAGGTGAAAGGCGACAGCATGATCGGCCGCGCCATCAGCGACGGCGATTTCGTGATGGTCAACCCGGTCGCGAAGCCCAAGGAGAACGACATCATCGCCGCCCGTCTCGGTGATGAAGCGACGGTGAAAACTTTGACCCACAACGACAGGTCAACAGTGCTCGCTGCCGCGAACCCGGCTGACCGCGACATCGAGGTGAAGCCAGGCGACGACTTCAAAATTCTGGGCGTCGTCTGCGGAGTGTTCCGCCCGTTCGTCACGATGGAAGCGATGACGGCCGAGCTGACCACCAGCTGAAGCCGCTACTTGTCCGGCGGTGATTGCGCGGCAGGCTGATCGGCCTGTCGCGTTTTCTTTTCAGTGGCGGCGCGCTCGCGTTCCTTGCGCTCGCGAATGCTCTTTACGGCTTTCCTGAAATCCGCCTCGTTCATTCCCCGCTGCGCCTGCCAGAAAATGTCGGCATGGAGCTGGTTCTGCAGCCGGTTGCGGTCGTTGACCGTCGGATTTCCCGCCTGATTGATCGGAAGCAGCGCCAGCAGCACGGTCGGAATTGAGAACTTTCCGAGGCGAATGTATTGCGGATCGATTCCGTACTTCCGGCCGCCCTTCTCGAACGTCCAGTCTCCCGGCTTCCTCTGGTCCGAGGCAACGGCGATCGAATCGTTGAACGGCTGGACGATGGAGACGATGGCGCTATCGAGCTTTTCTTTCGCGCTCTTCGGCGCGGACACGATATCTCCCGGCGCCGCCCAGACCCTCGGGCCAGTATAGGTCGGGCGAATCCCGCGCGCTGGACCTCCAGTCCCGACCAGTGGGCCGCTTCCTCCTTCCTCCTCTGCCGGTGCGGGGGCCGGCGGGGGAGCGAAGGGAATGGTCGTTGGAATGGAAGTCGGTGCAACGAGCTTCGCGGGCGGCGTCTTCGAGACGGGACGGTTGTCGCCACCACTCCTCCCTGCCACCGGCCGACCGTCCGCCCTGGGCAGTCGGAGGAATCCGATTCGTTCCGCGGGTATCTCGGCCGACGGCGCGAGAGAGAAGATCATCGTGAATGCCGCCGGCGAGATCAGGAATCGCACGAGGGCAACCGCCAGCGCGATATGCAGCGCCACCGACACCGCGAACGAGCGAGTGGCCCGCTTGCGCGGCGCCGCGCCTTCCGGCGATCTCAATCCGCGAAGCGTGTTCATCAGATTTGAGACACCGGGACCAGCTCAGGCCCCTACGCTCAGACGCGTCAGCACCCGACCCGCACGCGCCGCGGCCTCGCGCAGCCGCTCCGGCGACGTCACAAACGAGACCCTGAAGAACCCTTCACCGCCTTGACCGAACGACGACCCCGGCAGTACGATCACTCCTTCCTCCTCCATCAGAAACTCGGCGAATTCGGCGCTCGTGATGTGCTCGGGCAACGGTATCCACAGGTACATCGTGCCTAACGGAGCCACGCAGTCGAAGCCGTTCTCCCGGAACGCTTCCACCGCCGCGTCCCGCCGTTCCCTGAAAACGGCGATGTTGCGAGGCACGAACTCGGCCCAGTCGTCGAGCGCCGCGGCCGCCGCGGCCTGCACCGCCATGAACGCGCCGGTGTCCACGAACAGCTTCACCTTCGCCAGCGGCGCGACGAGCTCGCGCGCGCCGACCGCCCAGCCGCAGCGCCAGCCGGTCATGTTGTAGGTCTTGGACATCGAGTGGAACTCGATGGCAACTTTGCGCGCGCCATCCACCTCGAAAATACTCGGCGGCACGTAACCATCGAACGCCATCTCCGAGTAGGCGTTGTCATACACCAGCAGGATGTCGAGTTCCCGGCATCGGCGCACGACCCGCTCCAGATAATCCATCGGCGCGACGGCGGCGGTCGGGTTATTCGGATAGTTGAGATACAGGATCTTCGTTCGCTCGAGCACATCGCGCGGCAGCGTGTCGAGATCCACCAGGAAGCCGTTCTCGGGACGGAGCGCGTACCGGTACGGCTCGCCCTGCGCGAGCTGGGTGCCCCCGACATACGCGAGATAGCCCGGCTCGGGAATGACGGCGACATCTCCATCCTCGATGTATGCGAGCGCCACGTGCGAGATGCCTTCCTTCGAGCCGATCAGCGGAACGATCTCGGTGAATGGATCGAACTCGAGCGAGAACCGCCGCTTCATGAATCGCGCGATCGCCTCGCGGTACTCGACGAGCCCAAGTCCGAATCCGTACCGGCTCATGGACGGATTGCGCACGGCGGCGGCGAGCCGCTCGACGGCCACCGGAGGCGGCGCCAGATCGGCGTCGCCGGCGCCCAGGTCTATCACGTCCACTCCGCGGGCGATGAGCTGCCGTTTTTTCTCCGGAAATTTGCCGAGCGGGTACTCGGGCAACGTGAGCAGCCGGTTGGCGTACCGCGGCATCAGCCCGGGAGCCTCACCGGGTTGCTCACCTTGCTCAGTCCTTCTATCTCGACCTCGACGACGTCGCCGGCGTTGAGTGGAGCGACTCCGGCAGGTGTCCCGGTGGCGACGACGTCGCCCGGCTCGAGCGTCATGACGTGCGACACGTACGACAGAAGCATCGGAATGGAGAACACCATCTCGCTCGTCGAGGCGCGCTGCTTCTCGATTCCATTCACCCGCGTCACCACCGTCAGGTTCGCCAGATCGTGATCGCCTTCGGCGAGATTTCCGACAGGACAGAACGAATCGAAGCCTTTGGCCCGCGTCCACTGGCTGTCCTTCTTCTGAAGATCGCGAGCGGTCACGTCGTTCAGCGCGACAACGCCCAGCACCGCGCGCGATGCCTCCGCTTCCGATGCCTTCGTCAGCCGTTTGCCGATCACGATCCCTATCTCGCCTTCGAACTCGACGCGCTCCGATTGCGGGGGCAGCACGATCGGGTCGCCGTCGCCGATGATGCTCGTCGAGGGCTTGAGGAAGAAGAGCGGCTCGACGGGGACTTCGTTGCCGAGCTCCTTCGCGTGCTCGCGATAGTTGCGCCCGATGCACACAATCTTTCCCGGCCTGTCGATTCCTCGCCGAACGCCGGCGACGTCGACGCCCCCGGCAAGTGGGTCATCCAGTCTCAGCTCCGCCATCACCGCCTCACTTGTTGCGCGTCTTCATTCCTGTTCGGACACCGCGTAGAACTCGCGCAGTTGCCTCGAGATGTCATTCCAATCTACAAGAATTCGCCTCGCCGGAGGCAGCGCGCGCAGCAGCGTCGCGCCGTATCCCTTGGTCACGACTCGCGGATCCGCGATGACGATCGCGCCGCGGTCGGTGGACGAGCGGATCAGACGCCCGAATCCCTGCTTCAGGCGCAGCGCCGCATGCGGCACCATGTACTCCGCGAACGGATCGCCGCCGCGCTCGGCGATGGCTTCGCAGTGCGCCGCCGTCATTGGCTCTGTCGGGACTCGAAACGGCAGCTTCGCAATGAGCAGCCCGCGAAGCGCGTGACCAGCGACGTCCACGCCTTCCCAGTACGATGACGTACCTATGAGCACCGCCCGCCCCGATTCGCGGAATCGCATCAGAAGTGAATCACGCGATTCCTCGCCGTGCACGAGCAGAGGCCGCTCCGCTGCCATGCCCCGCTCGCGCAGCTCGGCCGCCGCCTGCCGCACGTCGCGATGACTGGTGAACAGCACGAAGATCCCGCCGTCAGACGCTTCGGTGAAGTCACCGACCATCCGCATCACCGACCTGAAATGTCCGGCGGCATCCGTGTTCGGAGCGGGCGTGTCCGTGGGAATCGCGAGAATCGCCTGACGCGCGAAGTCGAAGGGCGACGGGAACGATTCCGTCACCGGCTGAATCCGGAGCTGATCCACTCCCAGGCGCCCGCTCAGGAACTCGAAACGCAAATCAGTTGAAAGCGTCGCGCTCGTCACGACCGTTGTCTTCATCCGCGCGAACAGATCGTCACGCAGGATCGGAGCGAGATCGAGCGGAACCCACGTCACCCCGATGTTGCCCTCGCCGCCGCGCGACTCGACCCAGCGGATTCGCTTGTGCGCGTCGGATCCGGGCTCGAGCGCGCCGTGCATCGCGGCGGCGAGCGCCTCGAGTCTCCTGCCGGCGCCGCGCAGCTCGCTCACGAGCGCGACGGTCGCTTCGTCGCGCGTCGTCTCGCCCTCGAGGCGCTGCCGGATCATCGCGATGCTGTCGGTGATCAAGGCCGTCGAGGTAATGAAATCCTCGAGAGCGGCACCAAGCCCCGCACGCCAGATGGAGTTGGTCGCGAAATCGTCGGTGAGCCGAACCACCGGCTGCGCGCTCTCCCGCAGGAATGTCTCGAGCAGGTCGAACACCTGCGTGCCTTTTTCGCGCGCGGCGTCGAGCGCGGGACGAATCTTCCGGTCGAGAAGATCGAGACTGGCGATGCTGAACATGTCGTCGCGGCGGGCCAGCAATCTCTGCTCCAGCGCTGCGAGCAGACCACGTCCAGCGCGGCGACCTGACGGGGTGCGCGCGAGACGCGAAAGAAGCCGCTGCATTCCGCGTCGAGTTCCGCTCTCACCAAGATGCGCGGCTGCCGCGTCCTCGAGATGATGGCCCTCGTCTATCACGAGCCGGTTGTACGCCGGAATCACGGCGGCGTCTTCCCAGTTCTGCGCCGCGCGGCGGACCGCCAGGTCGGACATCAGCAGATGGTGGTTCACCACCACCACATCCGCCTGTGCCGCTTCACGTCGCGCGCGGAAGAGAAAACACTTTTCGTAATGCGGGCACTCGGCGCGCGTGCACAGATCCGGCTCCGCCGCGACTTCGTCCCACACTTCGGCGCTCGGCGGATACGAAAGATCGCTCAGCGATCCATCCTCGGTGCGCGATGCCCACTCGGCGATCGTATCGAGACTGCCGCCCTGGTCGTCGAGCAGAGTGGACCCAACGAGCTTCGCCTGCTCGAGACGCAGCAGACACAGGTAGTTGCGCCAACCCTTCAGCAGCGCGAAACGTACCGGCTGCTGCCGGGCGAGCGCGGCGGCGAGGAACGGCAGATCCTTTCGTACGAGCTGTTCCTGGAGATTGATCGTGTTCGTCGAAACGACGGTGCGCTCGTTGACCAAGGCTGCCCACCGCAGCGCCGGCAGGAGATATCCGAGCGATTTGCCAACGCCGGTGCCCGCCTCGATCAGTCCGACGCCACCGTCGTTGTAGAGCGTCGCGATAGTCTTCGCCATATCGCGCTGCGCGGGGCGATCCTCGTATTGCCGCATCACTGCCGCGATCGGACCCATGGGACCGAGGTCCGCCGCAACCGATTCAGGATCGAGCTGGGCGGGCTCCGCGGCGACACCGGGAAAAGCGATCACTCCTCGTGCGCCAGACGGTACGCGAGGTTACGCGGCGCGCCGTGCTCGCTCATCAATCGCTCCATTGTCTCGCGAGGCGGCACTCCGTCGGCACGAAGCTGCCGCGCGGCTTCACGAATCGAATCCTCGCTTGGCGCCGTGGGTGACACTCCTCCGATGAGGATGACAACTTCTCCCCGCGGCGGCGTGTCGGCGAATCGTTCCGAGAGCTCCGCCACCGTTCCGCGCGCGAACTCCTCGAACTTCTTCGTCAGCTCGCGCGCAACGACCGCGGCGCGGCTTCCCGCCCCCGCCTCCGCGAGCTCCTTCAATGTCGCGCCAACGCGCAGCGGAGATTCGTAGATGATCGCCGCATGAGTGAGCCGCATGATATCCGTGAGGGCGCGATGCCGGTCCTTCCCTTTGCGGGGGAGAAATCCGAAGAAGGTGAACTGATCGCCGGCGATGCCCGACGCTACCAGCGCCGCGAGCAACGCCGAGGCGCCGGGCACAGGAATGACGTCAATGCCGGCAGCGATCGCCGCCGCGACCAGCCGCGCTCCCGGATCCGACAACAGCGGCGTTCCCGCATCGGTGATGAGCGCGATGGCCTCGCCCGCCTCGAGCCGCCTGACGAGACGCGGCGTCTCCCGCGCCTCGTTGTACTCGTGATACGCCGAGCATCGCGTGGTGATCTGGTAGTGGTCCAGCAGCCGGCGCGAGTGGCGCGTGTCCTCGGCAACGACAAGCGCGGCCGAGGAGAGAACCTCGACCGCGCGAAACGACATGTCTCCCATGTTGCCGATGGGAGTGCTGACGATGTAGAGAGCCCCTCCCGTCGTGGGCTCCGGCATTCAGCAGCCCGGCAGGAAGATCAGGCTTCGTGCTGCTTGAATTTCGTCTCCAGCTGCGACTTCGGCACGGCTCCGATGACCCGATCCACGAGCTTCCCGTCCTTGAAGAAGAGGACAGCAGGAATCGAACGGATATCGAACCGCTGGGCGGTCCGGTTGTTCGTGTCCACGTCGAGCTTGGCGACCTTGGCCTTCCCCGCGTATTCCACCGCGAGCTGGTCCAGAACCGGCCCGATCATCTTGCACGGGCCACACCACGCCGCCCAGAAGTCCACCACGGCCAGTCCCTCATGCTTCTCGATCTCGGCCTCGAAATTATTGTCCGTAACTTCGAACGCATTCGACATTTAACGCCCTCATCGGCGGGGATACCCCGCCCGTCTCGCTGGATTAAGTTTGACTCACTCTTCGATCGAAATCTAATGCAACATCCAAACCCAAAGGGGACCCGGATTTCCCACGTTGGAATCGCTCTCGCCTCGATCGCCGAGGCGATGCCGTTCTACCGTGACATCCTCCGTATGGACGAGGCCGAAATTGCGGATTCCGACGGCGCGAGTATCAGCGCGCTCCAGGCAGGCGAGTCACTGATCGAGCTTCTCGAGCCGGACGGAGAGGACACGCCGATCGGGAAATTCATTGCCCGCCGCGGAGCCGGGATCCATCATATCTGCTTCGCGGTGGACGATCTCGACGCAACGCTGGAGCGGTGCCGGAAGGCCGGTGTCCGGCTCATAGACGAGGTTCCGCGAATCGGCGCGGAGGGCAAGCGGATCGCGTTCCTTCATCCGGGCTCGACAGCGGGAATTCTCGTCGAGCTTTCGGAGCACTGATCGCCAGAGCGCGCGCGGCGAGCCAACGCGCACATGCCGGTAACCGGGCGGCGGAGCTACCGGTTCGTGCCGCGGCAGAAATCGCGCACGGCGGCGATCTCCATGTTGTCCACGTAGTAGCGGTTGGACGGACCCTGAATTGCGTAGAAGCGCGGGGTGCGGATGTTCGTTCCGCGCGTCAACTCGGTGGCGACGACGCGATGACCGCCTTCTCCCACAGTCTCGCCGAGAATGCGAAATTTGTCGTGGCCGAAGTAGCACTGAAGAATGATCAGCCGCTTCTCCAGCTCTTCCCTGTCCATGTTGTCGCGCGACGGTCCCTTGTTCGTGCCGAATATCACGGACATGGCCTGAATGTCCTGGGCATGGACGGCGTTGAGAAACTGCTCGACGGCGGCTCGCGGCGTGGCCGCGCCGGTCATGTGACTCACCGTTGGCGACGGCGCGCCCACGGGGGAACTGGTCGTCGTGGTCACTGCGCGCGAGCACGCGGTGAGCAGGAAAATCGCGAGCAAGGTCTTCTTCACACGGTACTCCACGGAAGTTGGTGCGAACCTAACGGGCGGGGGAAATGGCAGCAAGACATCAACGGCTCTATGTGAACATAGATCACGTCGCGACTCTGAGGCAGGCGCGGCGTGGATTCGAGCCGAGCCCCATCGAGGCCGCGGCATTGTGCGAGTCCGCCGGCGCGGACGGGATCACTGCGCATCTGCGCGAGGATCGCCGGCACATACAGGACGCCGACGTGGAGACACTCGCAACCTCGGTGCGCACGTATCTCAACCTCGAGGCGGGGTGCGCGGAGGAGATGATAGACATCGCGCTGAGACTTCGGCCGCCACAGGTGACGCTCGTTCCGGAGAAGCGCGAGGAGGTTACGACCGAAGGAGGACTCGACGTCGTGCGAGAGCGCGAGCGGGTCGCGCGGGCCGTGTCCCGGCTGCGCGAAGCCGGCATTCGTGTGAGTCTTTTCATTGATCCCGATCTCACCGCCGTCAGAATGTCGAAGGAGCTCGGCGCCGACGCGATCGAGCTGCACACGGGCGATTATGCGAATCGCCCGCACGTACCTGATACACTCGAGGCGCTGAAAAGCGCCGCGCGCGAAGGCGCCGAAGCGGGTCTCGCGGTTCACGCCGGCCACGGTCTCACGGTGGCGAATGTCGGGCCGGTGGCGGCAATTCCGGAGATCGAGGAGCTCAATATCGGTCACTCCATCGTCAGCCGGGCCCTGTTCGTCGGACTGGCCGAAGCCGTGCAGGAAATACGGCAGGCGATGGACGCGGCGCGCGAATGAGCCGAGATTTGAGACGATGACTTCCGGCGACGACCTCATTCCGATCTCCAGCCTCTTCTTCGACGGGCCCGGTCCGCACGTCGTGCGAGCCGGCTTTCCGCCGGAAGGCCGTGCGGTGCCGACATTCACTCCGGCCCGCGGGCAGGAGCTGCGCGCGCTGCTCAACACGAGCATTGCGCAGCTCGGCGCCGTGTCGGGAGAGACGCGGCGGAGGACACCGGTGCCACTCCCGCCCCCGGTCGCGATCGAAACGCTGCTGTATCGCGGGCGCGCCGCGTTCGACCGCGCGCTCGATGTCCGCAACGACATCGTGGACGCCGGCGGCAATCCATCCACGGAGAAGATCGACGAGCTGCTCGATCTCGTCGCGCTCGCAGCGACCGAGTAGGCCGTGAAGCCGAGTTGGCGCAGCACCATCGGCATCGCATTGAGCGCGGTGCTGCTGTGGTGGACACTTCGCGATGTGTCACTGGCAACGGTGTGGGCCGAGCTGTCGCACTCGAGCGTTCCGCTCTTTCTCGCGTCCACGATCTGCGCCACGCTGATCTTTCCGCTGCGCGCACGGCGCTGGCGGACAATCCTTCAGCCCGTCGCGCCGAATCAGCCGTTCGGTCCCCTGTGGAGAGCCACCGCCGTCGGGATGATGGCGAACAATCTCCTTCCCGCGCGAGCCGGTGAGATCGCACGGGCTTACGCGCTGACCCGGCAGACCGGCATTGGGTTCGCGACGTCCATTGCCTCGCTCGCCGTGGACCGCCTTTTCGACATGCTCGTGCTCCTGTTCCTCGCTGTCGCGGCGCTCGTGGATCCCTCCTTCCCGCGCGAGGCTCGCATCGCCGGCCAGACGCTCGGCCACCTCGCGCAGGGCTCGGTCGTGATCATCGTGCTGCTGCTCGTGGCGCTGTATTCGCTTGCTTTCTTCCCGACTCAGCTCGTGCGGGTGTTCGAGCTGTTCACACGCCGCGTATCGCCCGCCCTCGAGGAGCGCGGCAAGTCGGTGCTGATCAAATTCAGCGAGGGACTGAGCGTGCTTCGGAGTCCGCGGCGATTCAGCTCCGTGCTCGCGTGGACCATTGCGCACTGGCTGCTGAACGCGCTGGCGTTCTGGCTCGGATTCAAGGCCGTCGGCATCGAGCTGCCGTACTCCGCCGCGCTGTTTCTTCAGACGCTGATAGCGTTCGGCGTTGCGCTTCCGTCGGCGCCTGGTTTCTTCGGCTTTTTCGAGAAGCTTGCGACGGTCGGGCTTGGCATCTACGGTGTCAGCGCGAGCCATGCGACGAGCTGGGCGATCGGATTCCACATTCTGAGCTTCATCCCCATTACCGCCATCGGGCTCTGGTATTTCGTGCGGCTTGGCCTCCACATGAAGGACATCAACACCGCGCGCGAGGCCACGGCGTGACCGGTCCGAAAGTGAGGATCGCGGCGCAGGCGAAGCTCAATCTGCATCTGCGCGTTCTGGCGCGAGAGGACTCGGGGTTCCACTCGCTGGAGACGATCTTCCACCGCATAGACCTCGCCGACGATCTCGTGATCGAGGTGACGGACGGCGAGCGCGCCGTAGATGTCGAAGGAGCGGAGACGGGGCCGATGGAATCCAACCTCGCCTATCGCGCCGCCGCCGCTTACGCCGCACATGCCGGATGGCCGAAGGGGTTCAGAATCCAGCTCACCAAGCGCATTCCAGTCGGCGCCGGACTTGGCGGCGGGAGTGCGGATGCCGCGGCAGTGCTCCGGGCGCTCAATTTCATGTCAGGCGATCCGATCGGCTCGCACGGGCTGCTACGACTGGCCGCGGGGTTCGGCTCCGACATTCCATTTCTCGCCAGCGATGCCGTCATGGCGCTCGCATGGGGACATGGGGAGCGAATGCTCTCACTCGCGCCGCTCCCCAGATACGACGTCATGCTGATGACTCCCGAGTTCAGCGTGTCCACCGCCGACGCGTACAGGTGGCTCGACGAAGACAGGGCCCGCCAGCGCGACGTTACGGCGATGATGGGTGACGCCAAGAGCGTGGACGAAAGAGATGCCGCACCGGATGCCGCCGTGCTCGATACAGTGTCGCTGTCAACGTGGGCCTCCATCGCGCGCTTCGCGCGGAACGATTTCGAGGCGCCTGTTTCGGCGCGGCACCCGCAGCTTGCCGAGTATCTGCAAAGCCTGCGGAGTTCGACGGCGGTCTTCGCGCAAATGACCGGATCTGGCTCAACGATCTTCGGAGTATTCGACTCACCACCCAACTATTCCCGCGTTCCCGAGGAACATCGCGAGCGGGTAACGACTACAAGGACATCAATCGACGTTGTTCAGCCTGTGAGGCTGGGCTAGCTTTACCGCGTCTGCCCCCTCGTCCAATGGCAGGACATCGGTCTTTGGATCCGAGAATGGTGGTTCGAATCCACCGGGGGCAATTGATGCGTTCTTTCAGGGTTAGATTGCCTGTTCCCGCTGGCGGGTGCACCGGCCCCAATTGAACTAAAGTCAGCGGTCACTTAACTTTTAAGGCTATCGCGGCAATGGACGGACTTTCCGTACCGAGTCACGGCTTGAAACTCCTCGTGGGTTCCGGAAACCCGGACCTCTCGAAGGAGATAGCCCACAGTCTCGGCGTCGAGCCGGCCAAGGCGACGATTAGCCGGTTCGCTGACGGCGAAATCTTCGTCCGCATAGACGAGAACGTCCGCGGCAACGACGTTTTCATCCTGCAGCCGACCAATCCGCCGGCCGAGAACATCATGGAGCTGCTGCTCCTGATAGACGCGGCGAAGCGGGCATCGGCCGCGCGTGTCACATGTGTCATGCCGTACTACGGCTACTCGAGACAGGACCGAAAGGACCAGCCGCGAGTCGCCATCGGCGCGAAGCTCGTGGCCAACATGATTGTGACGGCCGGAGCGAACCGGGTGCTGGGTCTCGATTTCCACCAGCACCAGCTGCAGGGATTCTTCGACATTCCCGTCGATCATCTCTATGCGGCGCCGGTGTTCGTGTCGCATTACAAGAAGAAGCAATTGCACGATCTCGTCGTCGTTGCGCCTGACGTGGGCTCGGCGAAGATGGCGCGGGGGTTCGCGAAGCGGTTGAATGGCACACTCGCCATCATCGACAAGCGGCGCCCCAAGCCGAATCAAAGCGAAGTGGTGAACGTCGTCGGAGAGGTCGAAGGAAAGGACTGCCTTCTCACCGACGACATGATAGATACCGCGGGGACGGTTTCAGAGGCCGCGCGGGCGCTGAAGGATCTTGGCGCGAAGGATGTATACGTCTGCGCGACGCACGCGCTGCTCTCCGGCCCCGCCGTTGAGCGGCTCTGCAACGCGCCGATCACGGAAGTGACGGTTACCGACACCGTTCGCATTCCGGAGGAGAAGCGGTTTCCGCAGCTCACCGTCCTGTCCGTCGGGGAATTGTTGTCGAAGGCAATCAGGTACATTCACAGTGAGCAGTCGGTAAGCTCGCTTTTCGAACAGTAGGTCTGGGAGAATACAGGTATGGCGTCAGCAAATCTTTCGGGCAGCGTACGCGAGAACAGTGGCAAGGGCGTCGCTCGTTCCCTTCGCAGCTCCGGCCGCGTTCCGGCCGTCATCTACGGCCACGGCCGCGATCCGCAGCCCCTCTCCATCGACAACCGCGAGCTGGAGAAGCTGCTCTCGCACATCTCCGCAGAGAACACGGTCATTGATCTGACGGTGGACGGAAAGAGCGCGCGCACTCTCATTCGTGAGATCCAGCGCCATCCCTTCAAGCGCCAGATCCTGCACGTGGACTTCCAGGAGCTGGTTGTCGGTGAGAAGGTGATCGTCCGTCTTCCGATCCTTCTCATCGGTGTCCCCGATGGCGTGCGCATGGACGGCGGCATCCTCGATCAGACAATGCGCGAGCTCGAAGTCGAGGTGGACCCGTCGAACATCCCGAATCACGTCGAGCTCGACGTGACGAAGCTCGTGATCGGCAGCTCGGTGCACGTCAGCGACATTCCGCTCCCCGAGGGAGTCGAGGTCGTCGGTGAAGGGGACGCTTCCGTCTGCGTCGTGTCGGCTCCGCGCGCCGCTGTCGAGGCCGTCGTCGCCGAGGAGATAGCGGTCATCGCCGAGCCCGAAGTCATTCGCGCCAAGAAGCCGGACGAGGACGAAGGCCCCGAGAAGTAATCCGGGGCTAACCTGTGAAGGTTATTCTCGGGCTCGGCAATCCCGGGCGTCAGTACGAGGCAACACGGCACAACGTCGGCTGGTGGGTACTCGACCACCTCGCCGACGTTTGGCATTTCGACGGCTGGAAGCGCGACGGCGAGGCGCTGGTCTCGACGGCTACAGTGGCCGGAACGCGAGTCAGACTGATCAAGCCGCTCACGTACATGAACCTGAGCGGCAACGTACTCAAGAATTACCTGCGGCGCCCGTTCTGGGCGCCACCGAAGGACCTGCTGGTGATCGTGGACGACGTCGCGCTCCCGGTTGGGCGGTTCCGCATCCGCGCTCGAGGCAGCGCCGGCGGACACAATGGACTGCGCAGCGTGGAAACAGCCCTGGGAAACCAGGAATACCCTCGCCTCCGCATCGGCGTCGGGCCGAGCGAGGGGAGAAAGAACGTCTATCACGACCTTTCCGACTTCGTGCTCGCTCCGTTCGCGCGCGATGAGCGGGACGACATTCTCACGCTCATGCCGAAGCTCAACGCCGCCGTCGAGACCTGGCTGCGCGAGAGCACGAAAAGAGCAATGAACGCACACAACCGCGACGGCGACGGCGCGACCAATCAATAGAAAATGCTGAAGCTGGGAATCGTCGGACTCCCCAACGTGGGAAAGTCCACATTGTTCAACGCGCTCACCGCTGCCAGGGCAGAGGCGGCGAATTATCCGTTCTGCACCGTCGAGCCGAACGTCGGGATGGTGGAAGTTCCGGACAAGCGGCTCGAGCGTCTCACCGAGATCGTGCAGCCGAAGCGGACGGTTCCCGCGGTGGTGCAGTTCGTGGACATCGCGGGACTCGTCAAAGGCGCCGCCGAGGGCGAAGGGCTCGGCAACAAGTTTCTCGCCACCATCCGTGAGACGGACGCCATCGTCCACGTCGTGCGCTGCTTCGAGGACGAGGACGTCACGCACGTGATGGGCGCGGTGGATTCAGCGCGCGACCGCGAAGTCATCGAGTTCGAGCTCGCCCTCGCCGATCTCAGCGCGGTTGAGAAGCGCCTCGACAAGACGCGCCGGTCCGCGCGTACCGGCGACAAGGAAGCGCTCGCCGAGCTGCCGGCGCTCGAGCGCGCGTACGGATTTCTCAGGGAAGGGCGCGGACTGTGGGAGGCGAAGCTCACGCCGGAGGAGAGCGACGTATTGGCGCCGCTTACGCTGCTCACGAGCAAGCCGGTACTGTACGCCGCGAACGTGAGTGACAGCGAGCTCCACGGCGAGGAGGGCCCGCACTTGCTCGCGCTGCGCGAGGCGGTTCGTGCGAGCGGCGAGCATGCCGAGATCGTTCCCTTCTCCGCGAAGATCGAGGCGGAGCTCGCCGAGCTTCCGCCCGAGGACCGCACGGAGTTCCTGTCGTCGCTGGGACTGGAGTCAGCGGGACTCGACCGATTGATTCACGCCGGATATCACCTGCTCGGGCTGCAGACGTACTTCACCGCCGGCGAGCCGGAGGTGCGCGCGTGGACCATCCATCGCGGCGACACGGCGCCGAAGGCGGCGGCGGTAATTCACACCGACTTCGAGCGCGGCTTCATCCGCGCCGAGACGGTCGCGTACGAAGATTTCGTCGCGAACGGAGGATGGAAGGGCGCGCGCGAGAAGGGCGCGGTACGATCCGAAGGAAAGGAGTACGTCGTCGCCGACGGCGACGTACTCCTTTTCCGGTTCAACGTTTAGCGAGCTGCCGGGCTTCCTGGCTACCGCATCTCGAACGTCAGCGTCGCCCACTTCGATTCGTAGTCGATCTTTTCGGTTCCCGCGTACGGCGTCATGCTGATGAATTTGACGTACCACTGACCGCGGCTGCCGAGTCGCACTCGCGCGATGCCGGACGCGTCGGTGCGCACGCGATGCTCCTTCAGGCGACCGCCGCTCGGCAGCCTCCCGCCCGACACCACGAGTTGACCCGCCGCCGGCTTCCCATCCACCAACGCCCGCACCCGCAGCGCTTCCCCCGGCCGCAGCGAATACGGATTGTCAACAGGCACCAGCTCGGCGGGATAGCCCAGAACCGCGCTGAAATCGCCGGTGCGCGTTGCGCCGATCTGCACGAGTGCCTTGATGTGCTTCGAGTACCGCTCGGTCGCGCCCTTGCCGAGCTCGCCACTCCGCTTGCGGGCGGCGAGGACGTCGGGAATACCATCATCAGCGAGATACGTGTTGAAATCTTTCGCCTCGATTGTGATCTCGCGCGGCTTGAGCGACGCGCCGATCACATACGTCCCGGCGGCACCTGTCTGGACCGTGAAAATGCTCGTGTCACCGGTGACCGACCATAACGCCGTATCCGGATGCGCGTGCCCGGCGGGCGACACGACGCTGAGATCGCGCAAACGGTCGCGCGTGATGGAATTCTCGCTCTTGCTGAATGTGCCGTTGAGAGCGCGCAGCCGGATGGTGGATCCCGGCGTCGCGAGGAACGAGTCCAGCCGGAAAAAGAAATCGTGCGCCTGAAGATTGGTAGCAGCAACGAACAGCAATGCAATCGCGATCGGGTAACGCCACTTCATCTGCCTGCTCCTTCCGGAATATGCCGGAGTTATTTGACCTGCCCGCGGATTTCTCCACTGGGGTTCGCGGTCGTATGAACATTCACGTAGCGTTACCGCTCAGAAGCAGCGTCTTGACGGATTCGAGCGTAACGCCGGCGGGTAGAGTGCCCTGGGTAATCGTCCCGCTCACGAACACGCCGTTGATCGCGACGGTCGGGGTTGCCGGCGAGAACAGTGTCACCACAACTGAACCCGCGACTCCCGGCGCGCCGTTATGAATGTGCGCCATCGTGATTCCGGTGATGCTCGACGCGCTGATCTGATAGTCAATCGAAGTCGGAAAGACGACGATGCTCACGGTTCCGCTCGCGGTGGTCGGCTTCGGCGCCGGCACCTCTGCGCCCGGCGTCAATGCGAAGAGATAGTTCTGCTCCGCGTCCAGGCCACCGGCGGAGCTGCCGCCGCCGCATGCCGATACGGCGAAGCCCGCCGCCAGAATCGTGATCATCGAATACTTCATGCTGCTTCTCCCGAATTAGGCCCATGGCGGGCCGGTGCAAAGGTACGTGGCGATCCAGTTCACGGAAGGGTGGCAATTCTGTTGCCTCGAGGGGGTGGTCCGGATATCTTTCGGGTCCGCAAAAAACGGCCGCACCGCGGCCTTCACACCTTCCCCCCGCTCCGGCAACCAGCGGGGGGCAGAAACAGGACCACAAGGAGGATTGCCTGCCAATGTCTCGGAACTACGAGGCGGTGTACATCTTCGATTCGACCCTCGAAGACGCCGCAATCAACGAAAAACTCTCGCGCTTTCACGGACTGCTCGGTTCCACGGAGGAGCCCGAGACGAGCCACTGGGGCCGCCGCCAGCTCGCCTATCAGATAGGCCCGCGCGAGAATGGCTATTACGTCGTATCCCGCTTCACCGTTGATCCCACGGTGCTGCCGGAGTACGAGCGCGCGCTCAAGCTCGACGATGGCGTCATCCGCTATCTCATCACGCTGCACGAGCACGAAGTCGGTGCTCCGGCGATGAGCGAAGAGGAGCTCGCGGCACAGGCCGCGCGCCGTGACGATGACGACGACGACGAGGATTAGCCGCCAATGAGAAGACCACAGAAGAGCTGCCCGTTCTGCGAGGGGCGTGTCCGCTGGATCGATTACAAGGATGACCGCACGCTCGGCCGCTTCATCACGGATCAGGGAAAGATTCTGCCCAGCCGTCTGAGCGGAACCTGCGCCCGTCACCAGCGTCAGCTGTCCACCGCGATCAAGCGTGCGCGCTACCTGGCCATCATCCCCTATCTGAAGGGGCACACGGCCTAGTACTTACTTCCGCAAATGAGAGTAACGTTTTTGCAGGCTGACTGCATGCACGACCTCCTTGCGCCACTCGAAGGGCGCGGCCTTGGGATTGTAGACCTTAATGTACGCGTCGATGGCGTCGCGCACGTTCCAGGGG
>JAUSJA010000032.1 GCA_030647905.1 Gemmatimonadaceae bacterium
TAGTGGGTCAGTTTCGAGTTGGCAGGATGGAGGCGAGCCGCCCTGCGTGCCACGGAGACACGAAGACACGGTGAAAAACGCTTTAGAGGGAAAGGCGCTTCATTCCGTTAATCAGAGTGCTCGAGTTCCCAGCAAAGACAATCTTCGTATGTCGATTCCAGCAATCCCGGTCCAGGATGCCGATGCACTTCTATCGCAGCGCCGATAATACGTTCCGTGAGGCTCTCAGTCTCCTGATGGCTCAGGCTCATGCTCAATGGAGGCCCTCAGCACCGCACTATGCGTGGTCCCGCAGTTCCCCCAACAACCGTTTTCCTCCGTGTGCTTCGTGTCTCCGTGGCAAGTGCAGAGACATGGCTAAACTGACCCACTACCCACGCAGAGGCGCAGAGAAACCGCTTGGCTGCGCCACGCAGAGACGCAGAGAAACCACTTGCGGGCATGTGCTGTCAGAGGAATGTCTCAATCGCGAGCTTTCCTCGGCTGGCCTCAAGATCGATCGCCAGCCCGCGTTGAATGTCGCATATGACGGGGCAGATCTTCACCGTACTTTTCGTCCCGACTTCGTCGTCAATAGCGAGGTCGTGGTCGAGGTAAAGGCTGGCGCGCACATTCTGCCGGTGCACCAGGCACAATTGCTGACCTATCTGGAGCTCTCCGGCCACGAGCGCGGGCTGATCATCAACTTCAACACTGCCCAGCTCATCCGCGGCGTGAAGCGCCTGATACTCACGCGTCAGCACTGTTAGCTGCTGTTAGCTGACCGCTAGCGCCCGCTAGCGCGCGCCCGCACTCGCCGCCGCGGCCCGCCTGTAGGCCGCCTCCGCCTCCTCGGCGCGTCCCTGCCTGCCGAGAGAGTCGCCCAGATTCCGGTAGAGCTGAGGCATCGCGCAGTCGGTCTGCACCGCACGCTCAAGTGCGCGCCGCGCATCGTCGAAGTTGCCGCATGCTTCCTGCGCGACGGAGAGATTGTTGAGCAGCACTGCCGACGCCGGATACCGCGATACGCCTTCGGCAAGAAGAGACGCCGAGCGCTCCGGCTCTCCGCGCATGACGGCTTCGACGCCCGCATAGTGAAACCATACGGCGGGCGGCGCACTGCCGCCCCACGCGGTCCTTGCGGCTTCGAGCGTGCGCATCGCCGTGTCGAGGTCGCCCCTCTGGAGAGAGAGAGACGCGAGCCCGAGGTGAGCGAGCGGCTCGGGCCTCGATGAACGCGAAATGACGAGCTCGAGGGTAAGACGCGCCTTCTCGAGCTGGCCGAGGCGCTCGTACGCATAGGCCATGTTGATCAACACGGCGGCTGCGCGGGGCGCCGACACAGCCGTCCGCTGAAATGCGGTTGCCGCGTCGTTCCACCGGCTCTCGCGCAGCGCGATGAGCCCGAGATAAAAAGCCGCAGACGCATCGCTCGCCCGCAGCTCGGCGATACGCCTGAACTCGCGCGCGGCGTCGCTGTACATTCGCGCCTTGTAGAACGCGATGCCGAGATTGCGGTGCTCCGTGATCACGCTCTCCTGCACCACGGGCTTCGCCGGCTCGAGCGCGCCGACCTGGATAAGGAACGCTCCGGAAAGCAGGCCGAAGAGCGCCTTTCCAACGTCGAACTCGCCCATCTTCGAGACGCGCATCAGCTCATGCACGTTGCGGTGGCCGTCAATGAGCGGAAGCAGCTGCTGCTGCTCGTCGCTCAACGCGATGCTGTTTCGCAGCAGCTGCTGGCGATCCAGTGCCAACACTACATCGAAGCTCGGCAACCGCTTCTCGATCAGGGACCACTCGTCCACACGACGAGCGCCTTCGAGCAGCAGTCCCTGCGGATCCACCGAGACGAGGTGCGCACCAGCGGGAGGGCGGACTCCGGGCTCAAAACTGAAGGAGCCGTCGCTCCACTTGAACATCACGAACACCGAGTCCTCCGTCCCGAGATTGCGCCCGGTCACGGATGCGTGGCAGACCCTTCCGCTCTCGAAGCAGATGGTCCCGCCTGATGCCGGCACGGTGAGACTCAGCGTGCCCGACTTGTTCCCCATCGCGAGCAGCTGGAGAACGTCGGGGAGACTCGCGTCGTTCAGATTGCCGCGGATCGCCATTTATCGCAGTTCCTCGACGATCCTGTCAGCGGCTTCCGGCCACGACAGAATGAGCTTTTCCGGATCGGCCGCGGGGGTGCGCCCGCCGAGGGAACCGGCGACTCCGAGTCGCCCGACGCTGTGCTCCAGCGTCGGCGCTATTTCGGCGAGGAACGACTCGAATTCACCGTCGTGGCGCTCACCTTTTTGTGGTCGTCCCGGCCGTTCCCCTGAAATCACTGCCTGCGCTCCGTTGTTCGCATCTGCAAAGAACCCGCACATTTCTACCGCGCGGCACGGAAAGATACGACCTCGACGGCCCGCCGCGCCCGCGGCTCAGTTCAATGGTCCAAAGAGCGCGTCGAGGCTGCTGTTGAGGTCAGCCTCGAGATCGCGGACTCCCCTCGGCTCTCCATCGCCGTGGTCAGTCGCGCCGACAGCGTCGCGAAACTCCGCAAAGTAGAGGCGCACCAGCCCGAGCGTGCTGTCCCGGTCGAACGCCGCCAGAAGAAGGCACTCCTTTCCCGCGGCGGCGCAGGATCCCATGAACACTCCCTGCTTCCGCCCACCTTGATGCAGGCCGAGGAAAGGCCGGCCGCCCATCTGGCGCCCGAGCTCCTTGCCGGAGGCGTTGATCGCCGCGGCCAGCGCGCACGCAGTCATCACTTCGACTGCGCTGGCGAATCCGAATTGTCCGAGGACCTTGCCATCGGGATGCAGCACGATGGCCCGCTGCACGCGCGCATCCTGAACGAATCGACGCAGCGGGGCGTCCAGCCACGGTGCACTCACAGCTCCAGCGATCATAGCGTCTCCACTGCGCTGAGCATCTCGAGCCGCAGCCTCCCAAGGTTAATACCACTCGACGCGACGGTGACGATGACAACGTCTCCGCGCGCGGTTGCACAAAGGTGTCCGCGGTCGGCCTCCAGCCGGACGAAAGTCGCCTCGCCCAGGCCGGCGTCCGACGCTGCGGCGCGCGTTCGTCTGAACAGCGAGGCCGCGAGCGCCGCGGCGGAGTCCGCATCGCGCCCCGGACCGGCGTCGCCGGCGATCACCATTCCGTCGTCGATTCCGACGAGCATGACGCCGGTCACGCCCTGTTGGCGCTGCAATCGCGCCACGACTGATTCGAATTGCTGCATCATGCGACCTCGCGCCTCCACGCCAGCGCCCGTTCGGACGCGATGTCGAGCAGCCGTCTCACAAAGCCGTGCGGCACCGAGGGCGCCGCCGCTACGAGAACGACGTCGCCGTCATCCGCCGGAGCGAGCGCGAGATTCGCGTCCGCGCATTCGCAGACGATCGCGCGCCACTCACCCAGGTCGAGGTGTCGCATCGACCGCGTGGCTTCCGAGCCGACGCCGGCGAGTGCCACGCCGATTTCGCGGCTCACATCTTCTCCGCGACTGTCGAGATAGATGCCCGCACGTACTTCCCCACGGTGATCGAGAAGCAGAGCGGTCTGATCGCCATCTCCAAGAACGTCGGCGAACGCGAAGCGCGATTCTTCCGTCATGCCGCGGCCTCCGCGCGCTCGGGAGTCATCTCTATGAGCTCCGTGCTGAGCATTCCATAGACCGTCTTTGCGACCTCGAACTCGCTCACCGCGAGCTCCGCCGCGATGTCCCGAAGCGAATGGCGTCCATCTATGAGCGCGAGCACTTCCCATTCGGCGGGGCGGAGATCGATGAAGGATTCCGATGCCTCGCGCGGACTGGCGAGCCGCGGCACCACGGCGGCGCTCGGGATGCGGTCGCCCATGCGCGACCACTCGTCGATGCGGCGCGCGCCTTCCATCAGCAGCGCCTCGATGCTCACGCGCACCGACGCGTCCCCCCGAACGTTGTCCTCGCTGCCGTCGGCAAATGAAAACGTTCCTTCGTTCCATGAGAACAGATCGAACACCACGCTCTCTATCTGCTGGCGCATGTAGCGCTCGACGTCGCGGCGCGTCACCGCGCCGTTGGCGATGAGTATCTCTCCGAGGAGCCGGCCATCGCCTGCCGCCTGCGCCGCCGTCGCCGTCTGCAACTCGCGGTCGCTCACCTTCCCCGCCTTGCGCAACAGCGCGCCAAGCGTGTGAGGATTGTCGCGCATCGTCGCGTGAACGACAGCGCCGGAATCGAAATACACCCGGCCTTCGTTATCGCGCGCCGCCGACCGTACGGTCAGCTGGCCGCTCTTTCGCGCGAGGTCCAGAAGCTGAAAGACGTCGTGAATGCCGATGTCCTGAAGCGGGCCTTCGATCGCCATCAGCGTGTCTCCGACGATGCCAGCCCGCTGTACTTGCGGGCAACGGCATGATTGGGGTTGAACTTGAGCACGCGCGCGAACGCTCGTGCGGCATCGCGCGTGCGCTTGAGATCGAGCAGCGACTCGCCGAGCACGACGAGCGCGGCAAAGTGATAGACGTTCGCGCGAAGAAGTCCGACGGCGCGCCTCAGTGCGTCCGACGGCCGGCCCATCGCCCTGTAGACGGTGGCCAGCTCGAGCGCGGCGGCATCGTCCGCCGGAACGGCCCCGAGAACCGCCACGAACTCCCTCTCCGCGACCTCGTATTCTCCGCGCGCGGCGAAGCATTTGCCGAGCAGCACCATGCCCTCCTTCTCGTCCGCGCCGCGCCCCATCGCGCGCCGGATCTCCGCCAGTGCACGGTCGTACAGACGCTTCGAGAGGTAGTCCGCGGCGAGCGTGTAGTCGGGAA
The DNA here is from genome assembly GCA_030647905.1 of Gemmatimonadaceae bacterium. Taxonomy (NCBI): domain Bacteria; kingdom Pseudomonadati; phylum Gemmatimonadota; class Gemmatimonadia; order Gemmatimonadales; family Gemmatimonadaceae; species Gemmatimonadaceae bacterium. The sequence goes on from JAUSJA010000032.1 coordinate 4,780, forward strand.
CCGCCGTTGCCGCGATGCTGCCCTGGGGAATCGCCGCAACGTTCTCGGCGGCGTCCATTTCGAGAATCATCGTCTGCGGCAGCGATCGCGGATCCAGCTCGCGCGCACGCTCGGCGCATTCCGTCGCCGCTTCCTCGTCGCCGAGACCGGAGAACGCCATGCTCAGGCTCTGATGCGCGGCAGCGAGATTCGGATCGGACTGTATCGCGCGCACGCACGCATCGCGCGCTTCCGCGAACTCTCCGAACTCCAGCAGGACGCGTCCTGTCCCGTTCCACGCAACCGGATGCTCCGGCTGATCGCGGAGGACGTTTCGATACGCGTCGAGCGCGAGCTGGAAATGTCCCTGGCGGAAGAGGGCCAGAGCGAGATTGAGGCGCGCGCTCTGCAACCCGCGATCGTCGCGCGCGGCGCGGCGGAAGCAGTTCGTCGCCTCACGCACGTCACCCGCGTCCCAGAGCACAGCTCCGAGATTGTTTTGAGCTGCGGCGTACGACGTGACATCACCCACGCAGCGCCTGAAGCTTTCCTCGGCGTCGTTCGATCTGCCCATCAGGTAGAGCGCCACACCGCGCTGGTTCCAGACACGCGGATTCTCCGCGTTGACGGCGAGCGAGCGGTCGTACGCCTCGAGGGCCTGATGCGGCTGGCCGAGGAGAAGATGCAGGCTCGCGATCGCCTCGAGCGCAGCGGCCGGATCCTCACCCGCGTCAAGCGCCGCGCGACACTCGCGTAATGCCTCTGCGTGATAGCCCTTGAGTCGCAGCGCGAGCGCAAGCGTGAGATGCGCTCTGCCGGAGCGCGTCGCGCCCTGAGCATCGGATCGCGCATTGCTCGCTGGTTCGGAGGGCGACCGGCGCCCTTCGAGCGACAGATTCGCTTGCGCGCGGGTGAGCGACGGATTGAGCGCCACCGCGCGCCGGTTGGCTTCCCGTGCCTCCTCTACACGCCCGAGGTCGCCAAGTATGAATCCAGCGAGGTAGTGGGCATCCGGGTTGGCCGGATTGAGGTCGATGGAGCGACGAAGAAAGCGCAACGCTTCCTCGCCGAGGCCGCGGTTATAGAAGATCTCGGCAAGAAAGAAATGCAGGACTGAGCTGTCGGGGTCGTGCGTGAGCGCGCGGTGAAACTTCGCTTCCGCGTCGTCGAGGTGGCCGGCCGTCTTTTCAGCGATGCCGCTTTCGACGAGAAGACCGATGTCGTCCGGAGCATCGACGAGCCTCGCTTCGAGCTCGGCGACACGCCGCTCGAGCAGACCTGCCTCGCCGTAGGCGATCTCGAGATTGCGCCGCGCAACGCGCATCCGCTCGTCGAGTGCCAGCGCGCGCGAGAACGCGCCGACTGCCTCGTCGTACATGCCGCGCCTGAAGTAGAGCACACCAAGGTTGTTCTGCGCGCCCGGATCGGCCGGGTCCACGCGCCGCGCGAGAGAGCGGAGAATCTCCGCTTCCCTGGGTGGAGGCGCGAGTGCGACCGGAGCGGTCATTATGCTACACGCACTGCCGCGAAGATGGCACCGAACGAAGCGACGTCGGGCAGCAGCAGGAAGAAGCCGCGGAACCGCTCGCCGATCTCTTCGAACGAGAATTCCGTCTCGACGCAGCATGCGGCTGCAGCCGACGATGCCTGCCGCCTGTGCTCCTCCATCACCACCTGTGTGGTTCCAACCGTGAGGCGGGGTGGAGACGGAAGCAGCGTCATGCCGAGAAATTCGCTCAGCGCAGTCATGTACGCGCCGCCAAGGATGTTGCCGGCCTCCTTGAGCGCAGATTCCTCGAGCAGGTCGAGCGTTCCACCGGGGCGGCGCTCCCGGCGCAGCATCAGATCCGCCAGCCGCCTCCCGGTGGCGAGAGGGAGCGCGAGCAGCGTGTGCCCCGTGAGAGACCCGTGCATGTCCATCAGCACGCTCACGATCTGGGAATCGTTGTCGGCGATTCCCGGAATGAGCTCTTCCAGCGGCGCCACGTTCACCGTCGGAACGTCGATCATGATGCGCGCACCCGTCATCAGCGACAGCGCAGTCGCAGCATGGCCGGCGCCGATGTTGGCGACCTCCTTCAGGGCGTCGAGACGCTGGGGGCTCATCGTCGCCCACAGCTTGCGGGAGCTGTACACGTCTGAGGTTTCGATGCTCTGCATTGTCCCGTGGCTAGGCGATTCCGTGCGCATCGAGTATGAGCGCCGGTGAGCCGTTGGTGAGAATTGTCGCGCCGTTGAAGAGCTGCGGCATGCCGCGCGCGGCGTCGAAGGATTTGACCACCACTTCCTGCTGTCCCACGAACTCGTCCACCACCAGACTCATCCGTCCGTCGGGCAGATCCAGCACCACAACGTGGCCGCTCCTGCTGGCGCGGGGCGGGTGACCGACACGCTCACGCAGCCGCACCGCTGGCATGGACTGACCCCGGACGGACAGCATCTCGCGCCCGTTCTCGAACGTCATCATCTCCGGATCAAGCACCATCGTCTCCACGACATGAGTGATCGGGAGGGCGTAGACTTCGTTCTCGCTGCGGGCGAGCAGGGCGTGAATGATCGCCAGTGTCATCGGAAGCTCGAGGCGGATCTCCGTGCCTGCGCCTGCATCCGTCGCGAGTTCCACCCCACCACCCAGCGAGCGAACCTTCGTCGCGACGACGTCGAGCCCGACGCCGCGGCCGGACATGTCAGTCACCTTCGACGTCGTCGAAAAGCCCGGCCGGGCTATGAGCGCGAGAATCTCGGCGTCGCTCAACGGCTCGTGGTCGGCCTCAAGAAGACCGACTTCACATGCCCGGTCGAGCACCCGCTGCACATCGATTCCGCGGCCATCGTCGCTGACGCGGATGACGACTGAGGACCTCTCGCGCGATGCCGACAGCGTCAGCCGGGCAACAATCGGTTTCCCCGCCGCCCTCCGTTCCTGTGGAGTCTCCACTCCGTGATCGAGCGAGTTCCGCAGCAGATGCATGACAGGATCGCCGATCTCGTCGAGCACCGATTTGTCCACTTCAATGTCCGAGCCGAGAATCTCGAAGACGACTTTCTTGCCAAGCGACACTGCGGTGTCGCGAACCATCCGCTCGAATCGCTCGAACGCCTGGCCGACGGGCACCATCCGCGCTGTTGTGATTTCCGTCTGAAGGCTGCCGATCAGCTTCGATGCGTGCAGCACCGCTTCGGAGATCGCCGGGTTGGCGGCCTTGCGCGCGATGTCCTGCAGACGTCCGCGGGCGATGACGAGCTCGCCGATGAGCGTCATCAGCGTATCGAGCCTCGCGGCGTCCACGCGCACCGATCTCTGCGTCTTCTCGCTCGCGACATTGAACGACGCGACGATCTGCGCCGACACGACCGGCGTTGGACGCGAAGACGTCCGTGCCGCCGAGTCCGTGGACGGCGGCGCCGACATCACCGGCCACTCCATCGTCGGATTCGTTCCTTCCAGTTCGGCGTCGGTGACTGTCGCTGTCATCGCCTCGAGCATCGCCACGGTCTCCGATACATCCACTTTCACGCCGTCCACCTGCGACGCCGAAACAACGGCGGACTCCAGCATGTCGACCGCTTCGAACAAGGTCTCGATCACGGCCGGCGTCATCGTCATGGCCCCGCGCCGCAGCAGATCGAGAAGCGTCTCCAGCGCGTGCGACAGATCCCGCACCGCGTCGTAGCCCATCGCCGCGCTCATCCCCTTGACCGTGTGGACGGCGCGGAAAAGCTCCGCTATGCGCTCAATCCCCTCACCGCGCTCGAGCGCGAGCAGCGAAGCATTCATCTCCGCCATTCGCTCTCTTGCTTCGGCGCGGAAAAGCTCCGTGTAGCGCTGTGTGTTCACCTACCCGAGCACCCGTTGCACCGCTTCGAGAACGCGGCTCGGCTGGAATGGCTTCACCACGAAGTCCTTCGCGCCCGCCTGGATCGCCTCGGCGACCAGCGCCTGCTGCCCCATCGCGCTGCACATCAGAACGCGAGCCTGCGGATCGAACCTCGTGATCTCCCTGACCGCGTCGATGCCGCCCATCTCCGGCATGATGATGTCCATCGTCACCAGGTCCGGTTTGAGCGCCTTGTACTTCTCCACCGCCTGCGCGCCCGAATCGGCTTCGCCGATCACCTCGAGCCCCGCCTGCGTGAGAATGTCCCCGATCATCGTGCGCATGAACACCGCGTCATCGCACACCAGCACCGTGTTGTTCACTCCATGCCTCCTCAGGCGAGAGCTGTTTCCACCATCGCACGCAGATCCAGCAGCGCGCCCCCATCCACATCGGCGGCGGGCAACACCTGGATGTCGAATACATTGTCCACAATCACGCCCGCGACCCGGCCGCCGCGCTCCACGAGCAGAATGCTCGCGTTCGCTCCCTCGGCCGGAACTCCATACAGACACAGCGCGGCGTCCATCACCGTCACGAGACTGCCGCGCAGATTGATCAGTCCGCGAACGTAGCGGGGTGCACCTGGAAGACGAGTGGTTTCTGTAATCGGTACGATTTCGCGCACTGCCTCGAGCTCGGCGCAGCGCGTGCGGCCGGCGATCGTGAAGACGAGCACGCGGCGCATCTCGACCGCAGGCGCTGGCGCGGCGGCTTCCCCGTCCACGAGGGCGGGGGCTGGCTCCGTCTCGATTGCCGCGGAAGGTGCCTGATCAGTCATAGAAGCCGAGCGCGGCGAGCGGATCCTCGGCCTGCGCAACGGCTTCGCGCTCTCCGATCACTCGGAGAGCGGCCTTCAGATCGTCGGGCAAGGGTGAGCGGATGTCCATCGGCGCGCCAGTGATTGGATGATCGAGCTGGAGCCACGCCGCGTGCAGAAAATGCCGCCTTGGCGCCAACCCCGCGATCCGTCGTCCAACACCACCGCCGTAAACATCGTCACCCATCACTGGATGCCCTGCCGACGCCAGGTGAACGCGAATCTGGTGGGTTCGCCCGGTGTGCAGATGCGCACGCAACAGGTCTCCCGGTCCGAAGCGGGCGAGCCGGACAAAGTCCGTCGTCGCCTGCCTGCCGTTACTGACGATTGCCATGCGCTTTCGGTCTCGCGGGTCTCGCGCGAGGGGTTTGTCTATCGTGAGCGTGTCGCCGGCGAGATGTCCCCGGATCATCACCGCGTATCGCCGCTTGACGCGACGAGATGCGATGGCCGCACTGAGAATGCGATGCGCCCGTTCCGTTCTCGCCACGATGAGCAAGCCGGAAGTTTCCTTGTCGAGACGATGGACGATCCCCGCCCGCTCCGGATTCGCGCCCGGCGACAGGTCGCCGCCGCGCCCGAGAAGCGCGTTCACGAGAGTGCCCGTCCAGTTGCCCGGTGCAGGATGCACGACCATGCCGGCCGGCTTGTCCACGATCAGCAGCGCGTCATCTTCGAAGACGATCCTGAGGGGAATGTCCTCTCCGGTGATCTGGCGTGCGGTGACCGGGGGCTCGTTCACCACGACGAGGTCTCCGGGAACCGGGCGATAGCTCGCTTTCTCGCGACCGCCATTCACGGTCACGTTGCCGTTGGCGATCAGCGTCGCCGCCTGTGTCCGTGAAAGTCTCGCACGCGAGGCCACAAGCAGATCGAGGCGGGCGTTTCCGTCCGCCTCGACACTGATCTCGTGCCGCTCGCCGGCGCTCAGATCTCCCCGCTCCCCGGGGAGGCAGGCGCGGCGGCGATGCCCGAGACTGACGTGCCGTCGCCGTCAGATGGAGCGGCGGGACGCGGTCCGGCCGCATTCTCCTCTCCCCACAGCACCCAGGCCAGCAGGAAGGCACCGACGCTCACCGCCATGTCGGCGACGTTGAATGTCGGCCAGCGCGCGTCGCCGATGCCGACGTCTATGAAGTCCACCACTCCATGCGCCGACCTGATGCGATCGATGAGGTTCCCGATCGCGCCGCCGCAGACGAGCGAGATCGCCAGCGTACGCAGCAGGTCGCCGTCACGCGTCGCACGGTAAAGACGGCCGAGGATGAACAGCGCGCCGATCGTCAATACCATGAATATCCACCTCGAGTATTCGCCGAGGTGAAGCCCGAAGGCCGCGCCCGGATTGTACACGAGAGTGAAACGCACGGCATCGCCGATGAGCTCGTGGGGAATACGCTGGGGAACGAGCGCATGGACGGCGATGGCCTTGGTGATGACGTCGGCGACGACGATCACCACCAGCGCCGCCCAGAAAAGGGGCGTGTTAGCCCTGCCTCTTTGCATCTTCCTCACGCTGCTTGCAGTCGATGCAGAAACGGGCGTGCGGCAGAGCGTCGAGCCGCTCGTACGCGATGTCCTGCCCGCAGTTGTGGCACTTGCCGAACGTCTCCGGCGACCGGTACAGCCGGCGCAACGCTTCGTCGAGATGCCAGAGGAAGCGTCCCTCCTGGCTGGCGAAAAGAAACGCCTTTTCGCGCTCCATCGCGTCGGTGCCCTGATCCGCCATGTGAAACGAATAGGCGCTCAGGTCGCCGTCGGCGCCCTGAGGTGTCGAGCCGAAGGCCTCGTCGTAATGACCGAGCTCCTTCAGCACGCGCTGGCGCTCTTCGAGCAGACGCTTCTCGAAATGATCGAGTGTCCTCTTGTTCATCGGCTTCTGCTTCCTGGCGGCGGTTGTGGTTGCCATCTACACTGCCCTCTCTAATGCGATGCTTGCCGGGTGACCATCAATGTCAACCGATTGCGCCGCGTTGAATTTCCGCGCGTCGTCACCCACCGTGATCTCGCGTGCCAGCACCTCCTCGGCGATGCGCGACTCATGTGCGCGAACCGCCTCTTCCAGCTCCGCGGAGCCCTTCACGGCAAGTACGATCCTGTCGCTCACCGCCAGTCCCGCATCCTTCCGCATTCTCTGAATCCGGCTCACGACCTCGCGGGCCAGTCCTTCGGCCCGGAGCTCGGGCGTCACCACCGGATCGATAGCCGCAAAGTACCCCGAAGCTTCCTTTACGATCATGTCGCCCGATGCCCGGCGGACGATCGTGAGGTCTTCGGCATCCAGAACGCGCGATTCGTTGCCAACCGAGATGGCGAGCGGCTCGCCCCTCTCGAAGGCCATCAGAGCGTCGCTTGCCAGGGCAGCGACCGCGCTGGCGGCCAGCGGCGTCTCTTTTCCGAACTTCTTGCCCAGAGTCCTGAAGTTCGCCTTCGCCTCCAGCGTAACCAGCTCGTCGGCGGACGACAGGAAGCTAACCTGTTTCACATTGAGCTCTACGGAGAGAAGTGAAACGAGCGATTCCAGCTCGGCACGTGCTGCGGTGCGGCCTGAGCCACTGTCGGGTACGACGCATACCATCCGCGAGAGCGGTTGGCGCACCCTTACCCCCGCCTCCTCGCGAGCGGCGCGTCCCAGCGTCGCCAGCGTCCTCACATGCTCCATCGCCTGCTCCAGCGCGATGTCGCGATCGTGCGACCCGGGTCGCACATAGCGCGCGAGATGCACCGACTCCCCTTCCAGCTCGTTGTGCACCCAGTCGCTCACGAATGGAGCGAATGGTGCGAGCAGTCGGCACGTGACCAGCAGCACTTCGCGCAGCGTGGCGAAGGCCGCGCGGTTGTCGTCGCTGTCCACTTCATAGAAGCGCTGGCGGTTCAGCCGGACGTACCAGTTCGACACGTCGTCCACAAAGAAGCTCATTACCAGTCGCGCGGCGGTCGTGGCATCGTAGCCTTCGAGCGCGGCATCGGCATCGCGCTCCACGCCCGCCAGTCGCGACAGGATCCAACGATCTATCGCTGGCCGCGACACGGGCGGTGGGTCGGTGTCCGACGGCTCCCATCCGAAGTTCGCGTACAGCGCGAAGATTCCGCTGTACACGTTCTTGAACGTCAGAAGGAAGCGCCCGGCCGTGTCGCGGATCGAGGCTTCGTCGAACCGGCGCGGAACCCAGACCTGACTGGCGGCAACGAGGAAAAGGCGAACGGCATCGGCGCCATACTTTCCGATCACCACCCACGGATCCACGACGTTCCCGCGGCTTTTCGACATCTTGCCGCCATCCGCGTCGAGCACCATGTCGTTCACCACGACCGACACATAAGGCGCCGTGCGCACCGATTCCTCGACCGGAGCGATGTGCGACAGCGTGTTGCGCGGGAGCGCATCGCCAAGCCCCGTGGCGATGGCAAGCAGCGAATAGAACCAGCCCCGCGTCTGATCCACGCCTTCGGCGATGAAGTCCGCGGGATAGTTGAGCGCCAGCTTGTCGGCGTTCTCGAACGGGAAGTGCCACTGAGCGAACGACATCGATCCGGAATCGAACCAGGTGTCAATGACCTCCGGAACGCGGCGCATCGTGCCACCGCACGCAGCGCAGGCCCACGAATACGCGTCTATGTACGGCTTGTGCGGATCGAAGCCCGCTCCGACGTCAGCGCCCGATCGCGCGGCCAGGTCAGCGTAGCTGCCGATGGCATCGACGTGCGACGAGTCGCGGTCGCACACCCACAGCGGCAGAGGTGTGCCCCAGTACCGGTCGCGCGAGATCGCCCAGTCGATGTTGTTCGTCAGCCATTCGCCAAAGCGGCCTTCACCGATCTCCGGTGGATGCCAGTCAACACGGGCATTCCGCGCAAGCATCGCGTCCTTGTACGCGGTCGTGCGGATGAACCACGACGTGCGCGCGTAGTAGAGCAGCGGCGTTTCGCAACGCCAGCAGTGGGGATACGAGTGCTCGAGCGTTCCCGCCTTCCATAGAACGCCGCGGCGCTTCAGCTCGCCGATGATGATCTCGTCGGCGCGCTTGACGAACATTCCGCCGACGAGCGGCATGTCATCCGGGAACTCTCCGCGCTGATCCACCGGCTGCACGAAAGCGAGCCCGTTGCGCTGGCCCGCGGCGTAGTCGTCGGCTCCAAACGCGGGGGCCATGTGCACCACGCCGGTGCCATCGTCCGCCGACACAAATGTCTCGGCCACGATCACCTCGTGCGCGCCATCCCCGAACTTCGCCCAATCCAGCGGTCGTGCGTAGCGCATTCCCGCCAGCTCGGAGCCGCGGAGCGTGCCCACCGTTTCCCATCGGTCGGTGTAATCTTCGCCCAACACCGCTCCGGCGCGTGACGCCGCAAGCAGGATCGTTTCAGAGCGATCCCCCGCCCGCTTCGTCAGCTCGACGTATTCGAGATCGGGATGCACCGCCAGTGCGACGTTCGACACGAGCGTCCAGGGAGTCGTCGTCCAGACGAGGATCCGCCGGCGCCCGCCGCCGCTTTCGTGCGCCGGCTCGAGATCGAGCGCGATGTAAACGCTCGGGTCCTTCACGTCCTTGTATCCCTGCGCCACCTCGTGACTCGAGAGCGCGGTTCCGCAGCGCCCGCAGTACGGGAGGATCTTGTGGCCGCGGTACAACAGGTCACGGTCGTAGAGCGTCTTTAGCGCCCACCAGACGCTCTCCACGTAATCGTTGCTGTACGTGACGTACGGATCGCTGTAGTCAAGCCAGAATCCGATGCGCTCGCTCAGTTTTTCCCAGTCCGCGCGATACTTCCAGACGCTCTCGCGGCAGAGCTGGTTGAACTTCTCCACGCCGATCTCTTCGATCTGCTGCTTGCCGCTGATGCCGAGCTGCTTCTCGACCTCGATCTCCACGGGCAGGCCATGGGTATCCCAGCCCGCTTTCCGCGCGACGTAGAAGCCATGCATCGCGCGGTGGCGGCAGAACAGATCCTTGATCGTTCTGGAGAAGACGTGATGGATTCCCGGCCGGCCGTTGGCCGTCGGCGGGCCTTCGAAGAACACGTAGCGCGGGCTGTCCTTCGCCGCTTCCTGCGCGCGAGCGAACAGACGCTCTCTCTCCCAGCGTGCGAGAACGTCGCGCTCGATCTCGTCGGCTGGCGCGTCGGTGGGAAGAGTCCTGAACCGCGATGCGCTCACGGCCGGCCCCGCATCGCTCGCGCCCACTACGTTGTCGCGCCTCCCGACGCCGGCGCGGAGCCGTGCGACCCGGGGCCCGATTCGGACGCCTCTACCTCGGAGAGCTGGCGGGCGAGAAGGGCGCGCATCTGCGCGAGATACGTCCGGCGCGACCTGTCGAGCGCGTCCAGCTCCTGCTCCATGCGCCGCACTTCCGCGCGCGCGCTTTCGACGAGCCGCTCCCCTTCCGCCTGTGCCTCCTTCAACACGAGCTGCGCCTCGCGCTCGGCCTGGTCGCGCAGGTCGGACCGGAGTTGCTGCGCCGAAACGAGCGCCTCGTTCAGCGCCTTGTCGCGCTCGCGGAACGCGCGCAGCTGCTCGTGAAAGCTGCGGGCCTTCGTATCCAGGTCCTGGTTCACGCGGGTGAGACGCTCGATCTCCTCGGCGACCTGTTCGCGAAACTGCTCCACCTTCGCCGGATTGTAGCCGCGCAGCGCGCGTCCGAAATCGAAGCGGCGAACGTCCAGCGACGTCAGATGAAAGCTTTCGTCAATCATTGCCAGCGTACTCCAAACAGAAGTGATCCGAGCCGCACCATAGTGGCGCCTTCCTCGACCGCGATCTCGAAATCATTGGACATTCCCATAGACAGCTCCGTCGCCGGATGGCCGGCATCGGCCAGAATCCGGCGAGTCTCCCGCACGACGGCGAACGTCTCGCGCAGCTCGGCTTCGTCAGCGCCGAGCCGCGCGATGGTCATCGCTCCGAGCACCCGAAGCCCATCCATCCCCGCCAGCCGCACGGCTTCCATTTCGACCTCGCCAACATCGAAACCGCCTTTCGTCTCTTCGCGCGCGGGGTTCACCTGGACAAGAACGTCCACCGCTTTTCCACGGTCCGCGCCGAAGCGGTGGATCGCATCGGCCAGGCGAGAGCTGTCCAGCGCATGGAAGAGCGAAAAGCCATCGAGCGATTTCACTTTGTTCCGCTGGAGATGCCCAATGAGATGCCAACGGAGCGGCAGCTTCACTTCGGCCATCTTGCCCAACGCTTCCTGTACCTTGTTCTCGCCGATGTCCCGCAGTCCCGCCTCGAATGCGGCGGCGACGGCGTCCGGGCCATGTGTCTTGGTCACGGCGACGACGACGACCTGCTGACCGTGCCCTCCCCGCTCAGCCGCGGCGCCGATTCGGGCCCGTATCGCAGCGAGCCGGTCGCCCAGCTTCGGAAAAAGCATAGCTGTCAAATTTACCGGACCGGAGAGTCCGATTCAACACGGCTGTCAAGCCAAAGTAGAAATGTCCCCCGTCTTAACAAAGTAGAAATGTCCCCTTGGGTTCATGTTGTTATTGGAACTTCTGACTGCTCAGCTGGCGGGGTTTGGAAGGACATCACGCGTTGCCGCCGCTTTTCTTCAGCA